>CAYMHW010000011.1:18139-37660 GCA_964390365.1 uncultured Comamonadaceae bacterium
AGCCCCAGCTGGTCACCGAGGGCGGCGCCGACGACGGCTTCGGGCAAGTCCTCGGCTTTCGGGCTGAAATAGGCGCCGCCTGAGCGGATGCGTTCGGTGAATCGGTTCACGGAATCTTCCGCGGCGGGCTCGATGCCAATGACCTGCACGGGCATGCTGCGATCGCCCGAGGACGCCAAGACGATGGCTTCGAGGCGGGGCATCACCGCCATCGCTCCCTCCACCCGCTGGGCCGCTGCCAACCGAGCCGCGTCGAGCTCGAGGCTGTGGTCGGGCGTCGGCTCAGCGAGGTACAGCGAATCCTGCACCTGCACGTGGCCGGTCGAAAGCCGTGCCATGTCTTCGATCATCTTGCCGAAGACGCCGTACGTCACGGACTGCATCACCACGGCGAAGAAGACCGCGAAGAAGGCCGAGCCGGCGGTGATGACGGTGCGGCGTTTGTTCCGCCACAGGTTGCGCCACGCGAGCGTCCACCAGAGGGCGTTCATCAGAGGTCTTGCATTTGCGAAACCGTGAAGAAGCCTTCGTCGAGGTCGGGGCTGAAATCGAGGGCGTCGTAGCGCATTTCCGTGCGGTGGCCGGGTTCATCGGCCGGAACGACTTGCACGGCGACGGGCAGCGTTCGCCCGCCCAGTTCGCCGATTTCGAGCGTTTCGAGGGTTTGGACCAAATCCCCAAACTCGTCGTAGCTCTCCACCTTCAACTGCAAGAAATCCGTGCGGTCCACCCACATCCGCACCTTGCCCCAAACCACCGGCGCATCCGGCAGCGGCGTCAATTCAATGACAGCGCACGCGCGGCCCATCACCTCCTCCTCACCGACGATGGCGTGGGTGTAGTCGCGGAGCACGCTCGACTCGCGCACGAGGTCGTCGTTGGAGAAGTCGGTGCCCATCCAGGACTGGGCCATCATGCTCGGGGGCATCTTGATGACGCGCTCCAGCTGCGGAACCCAGTTCCACACCTCGCGGTCGCGCTTCAAGAACACGGTGCCCGCGTCCCGCGCCGGGGCGGTGATGACCATCATCGCGCGGTCGGCGCCGAGGGCCCAGGACGTGAGCGACATCTCGCGCTCCCACGTCGGGCGCACGATGGTCATGGTCATTTCCGCGCGAAGCTCCGAGCCGCGCATGGCTTCCTCGGCGCGTTCGAGGTACTCGCGTGCAGTTTGGGCCGATCCAGGCAAGGCCATTGCAAGGAGCAACAAAACGGGGAAGGCGGAGGTCAATTTCATGGCGATTTGTCAAGCGAAATTACAACAGGCCAATGCCCTCAAAGGTTCCTCCCGTCAGGTGAAAGGGCGCGTGTAACCGATGTCACATTTGGGACCGACCGGCGAGGCGTACCTTGCGCGGTGCATCCCCTCTGAAAAGTACCTGACCATGCACAACATGCCTACCCTGAAATCGAGCCTTTGGATTGCGCTCGTGCTCACCGCCGCGACCGGTTTTGCCGCTTGTGGCAATGCGCCCACCGAACCCGCTTCCCAGTCCACCGCCGTACAAAGCGCCGTTGCGAAGGACGTGAAGGTGGCCGAGTTCCAGGAATTGATGGCCCGTGAAGGGGTGCTGCTGCTCGACGTTCGATCGGACGGAGAATGGGCCGAAGGGCACCTTGAAGGCGCGGCATACATCCCGTTCGCCTCGGCCGATTTCAATGAGCAGCTCGCGGCCTTGCCGAAGGACCGCCCGGTGTTGGTCTACTGCGCATCCGGCGGTCGCAGCGCGAAAGCCATGCAGGCCCTCAACGCGGCCGGCCACCCGGAAGTGTACAACATGCTCGGCGGCATCCGCGCTTGGCAGGCAGCAGGCAACCCCGTCGTTCACACGGAACCCGTTCAAATCCAATAATCCTCAGCCATGAACCAGTACTTGGACACCTTTCTGCGCGGCTTCGGCGAATACGGAAATTACCTGTGGAGCGAGTTGCTTTGGACGTACGATTACAAGCCGTGGTATGAGAATTACCTCTATGCGCTCATCCTCCTTTCGCTGATCGTGTGGGGCATTGAGTTGGCGTTGCCTTGGCGCAAAGGCCAAGCGCCGTTGCGGAAGGACTTCTGGTTGGACGTGTTCTACATGTTCTTCAACTTCTTCCTGTTTTCGCTCGTGGGCTACAACGGCTTGAGCAACATGGGAGTGGACTTGTTCAATGATTTCTTGGCCAACACCTTCGGCATTACGAACCTCGTGGCGCTCGAAATCGGATCGTGGTCGCACTTTGCGCAGCTCTTCGTCATGTTCATCTTGGTGGACTTCCTATCGTGGTGGACGCACCGGTTGCTGCACCGGGTGCCCTTCCTTTGGAACTTCCACAAGGTGCACCACAGCGTGAAGGAGATGGGCTTCGCGGCGCATTTGCGCTACCACTGGATGGAGACGATCGTGTACAAAAGCATCCAGTACGTGCCGATGGCCATGATCGGTTTTGGCATCGAGGACTTCTTCATCGTGCACATGTTTGCCTTGGCCATCGGGCACTTGAACCACGCGAACCTGGGCTGGGACTACGGTCCGCTCAAGTACATCTTCAACAACCCGAAGATGCACATTTGGCACCACGCGAAGGACCTGGGCGAGAACAAGTACGGCGTCAACTTCGGCATCAGCTTGAGCTTGTGGGACTACCTCTTCGGCACGGATTACATCCCGCACGACGGGCGCGACATTGTGCTCGGTTACGACGGCGATGAGCAGATGCCGGAAGGATTTGTGGGCCAAAACGTCGCTCCCTTCATCCCGAGCCGCAACTGATGGCCGATCCGCAACCGCCCCAACCGCGTCCGCTGGGACGCTCCATCGTGACGTGGGTGTTCGCCAGCTTGACGTTGGGCCTGGCGCCCTTCGTTCCGGAGCCGCATTTGTTCGGAAAAATCCGATGGATTGCGGGTGGGGCCGTGGGCATGGGGCCGATGGACTGGTTCGACACGGCCTTGCACGGCATCCCGTGGCTCATGCTCATCCGGGCGCTTGCTCTCGAGGGGCGAGACCGGTTGCGGGCTCAGGGCTGACTGGCCTCGAGCCGAAATCCGACATCGGTGATGCCGGGAAGCGGGTCCATGCGCATCGCGTGCTGGATGGTCACCGCGTAATGGCCCTTCAACGGGAAGCTCGTCTCCTTGCGGAAACCGATGCGGTGATCCACGAGGTTGCCAAATCCCGTTCCGTACCATTGGCCGCGCTCATCGGCCAAATCACAGCCGAGGGTGTCCCGCCCGATCTTGCCATTGGGGAAGGTGAACTCCAAAAACAAGTACACGTTGCTGAACGGATAGTCCTGGTTGTGCCGCAAGTCCACGAAGAAATCGCAGGACTGCAGCGTGTCGGTCACGTCCCACTCGAACGTCACGGCATCCTCGGCGAGCCAACCTTCGGAATCGATGGCGCGGGAATCCGAGTGCAGGGCGTCCGTTGAGCAGGCCACCAAGGCCAACGCCGCAATCGCCGTCCACGCAATCGACCTCATTCGCTCTTCGCTTGAGCGGGCTTGTTGCCCCCGCGGTTGCGGCCAGAGCGGTTGCGCCCCGACCGGTTCCGGTTGCGGTTGCCCGAGCCGCCCTCTTTCTTCTCGGAGGCGCCTTGCGGGGACGAACCTTTGGGCTTGCCGCCTGCAGGAGCAGCCGCTTTTTCACCACCGCCTTCCGCGCCAGCCCCTCGCGAGCGGCTGCCACCCTTGGAATTGCGTCGCTTCTTCGAGCGACGGCGCTTCTCGTCGAAGCGGTTCAGGCTGTCCTGACCCACCACGTTGGAGTACACGTCGTCGATTTCGTCGTGCTCCTCTTCGATGGCGAAATCGCTCAAAGAAGCCGGCACCTCGCCGCGGGCGTTCATCGCCATCAATTCCTTCATGTCCTCCACCGTCACGGCCACTGGACCCGAACCTTGCTCATCGAGCGGCAACAGGTACACGAGCCGCTTGAAGATGTCCATCTTGAACACCACCACGCGACCACTGGCAACCTTCAGTTTCGTGTTGGGGCTCGGGAAGTCCTTGACGCCTTCCACGTACTGGTCCAATTCGAAGTTCAGGCAGCATTTCAGTTTGCCGCATTGTCCCGCGAGCTTCTGCGGGTTGAGGGAAAGCTGCTGGTAACGGGCGGCTTGGGTGGAAACGCTGCGGAAGTCGGTGAGCCAACTCGAGCAGCAGAGTTCCCGGCCGCAGACGCCGATGCCACCGACGCGGGCGGCTTCTTGGCGGGCTCCGATTTGGCGCATCTCCACCCGAATGCCAAACGCCCCGGCCAACTCGCGCACGAGCACGCGGAAATCCACCCGGTCCTCCGCGGTGTAGTAGAACGTGGCCTTCCGACCATCGCCCTGGTACTCCACGTCCGAAAGCTTCATGTTCAGGTTGAGGTTGCGGACGATGGCGCGGGCGTCCGTGGTCGTCGCGTCTTCGCGCAGGCGGGCTTGCTGCCACCGATCGATGTCTTCCTGGTTCGCCTTGCGGAGGACTTTTTTGATTTCGTGGTCGTCGCGGACTTTCTTCGCGCGCATTTGGGCGCGAACGAGCTCGCCGCGGAGGCTGACCACGCCAACGTCCTCGCCGGGATCGGCGTTGACGACGACGACGTCTCCAACTTGAAGCGACAAGCCTTCGCTGACGCGGTAGAAGCCTTTTCGGTTCGCTTTGAAGCGCAGTTCGACGATGTCGAATGGCTTTTGGCCTGTGGGCAGCGCCACGCCTTCGAGCCAATCAAACACGGTCATCGGACCGCATCCGCTGACCCCGCAATTCCCATTGCTCTTGCATCCCCGCGGGACGCCTCCTCCTTTGCTGCAGTTCGTACACGCCATGTGCACGAAGATACGGCATCTGCTCAGCGGATGATGCGGCCGATTGCGATCGCGTCAGGCGGCGGGACGCTTGAGCAAGCCGTGGAGCTTGACGCTCAAATCCATGAACACGAGTTTGCCGTTGACGTTGCCCGCGATGTCGCGGTGCGCGGCCTCGATGAGCTGCTGCATTTCGAGCACGTTGCCGTGGTGGATGAACGGCGCGAACTTTTCCGCGAAGGCGCGCTCCCGTGCGGTGAGCCGAACGGCTTCGAAGGCTCCGTAATTGCCGATAATGCATTGGCGGACCATGTGCAAGGCGTATTGGAGGAAGCGTTTCATGGCTTCGCGGCCAGGTTTGGCAAAGCGGTCGGATTGGTCCACCAAATCCGGGCCCTTCAAGCCCCAACACGCCCGCATCCACTCGACGAACAGCTCGTGATCCGGCGCCGCGCCCCCTGCCGCCGCCAAGCGCATCGCGGCCGCCAAATTGCCCTCCACCACGCCCGCCAATTCCTGGGCCGCCGCGCCGTCGAGCCCGGTCAACCGTTCGATGGCCGTGGCCGTGGCCGCGTCGTCGAGGCGCGGAACCCGCACGGCCTGAACCCGGGATCGGATGGTGGCAAGGAGTTGGTCGAAGTGTTCGGAAACGAAGAGCATCACGGTGCCATCGGTCGGCTCCTCGATGAGCTTCAGCATCTTGTTCGCCGTGTCCACCCGCATCGTTTCGGGCAACCAACAAATGAGCACCTTTCGGCCGCCTTTGAACGCCTTCAACCCCAGCTTTCGATTGATTTCCAATGCTTCATGCACGGAAATGAACAGCTGCTTGCGGTCTGCGCCGATGGCCTCCACCCACTCTTCAAGTCCGAAGTACGGGCGGTCAGCGAGCAGCGTCCGCCACGTCCCTTGGAACGGTTGGGAAACCGCGGTGTCGGTTTTCTCGCCCTTGAAAAACGGGAAACTCCAATGCAAATCCGGATGCTGCAGTTGGTCGTGCGCCCGGCACGAGGTGCAGGCACCGCATGCATCCGCCGGGGTCGGCGCCTCGCAATGCAAGTAGCGCGCGTAGGCCCGGGCGAGCCCCAACGCCCCGCTTCCCTCAGGCCCGTCGAACAAGGACGCGTGCGCCACGCGATTCGACTGAGCCGCCGCCCGCAATTGCTCCCCCAAGGCTTCGTGCCCGATGACGTCCCGGAAATACATGCCCCGAAGTTAGGGCTTCAGAACGAAGCGTGCACCGAGGCGTAGACCCCGCGACCCGCCCCCGAAATGCCGGACGAAAAGACCCGGTAGTTCTCGTCGAGCAGGTTGCGAACGCCCAACCGCACCTGCAACGACGTGTGGAGTTGCACCGTCGATTCCAGGTTGAGCGTGAACCACGCCGGAGTTCCCGTGGGCAGCGCCTCGTCGAGGTTGTCCTCGCCTTCCGGACCGTAATCCGCAACGTCTTTCGCACCGTTGAACAGGCTGTAGGCTTGAAGGGTCAGCCACCGGTGGTGGTACACCGCTGAAACCCGCCCGAAAAAGGGCGGAATGTGGCCAAGCGGCGAATCGGAATCCCGGTTCACGCCCACCGTCCAGTTCAGTGCCGCTTCCGCCGAAACGCGGGGAAACAGCTTCGCCCGCCCCTCGATGCGCGCCCCCCGAATGACCGCGCGGTCGGCGTTGACGTTCGTTTGGATGCGCGCGCTGTCGCCGTTGTACCAGAGCATCGTGTCGCCGTTGAGCGCGGCAAGCGTGGGGACGATGGCGTCGTTCCACCAGCTTTGGAATCCCGTCAGCGTGATTTGGGCCAAATCCCTTCCGCCCACATTCCACGTCACCCCCTGCTCGAGCGAGTACACGTACTCCGCGCGCAAGCTGTCATTCGGCACCGTCACCAGCCCATCCTTCTCGAACACCTTCCCCACGTCGTCCACGTTCGGATGCCGGAACCCCGAGGACGCGGTCGTGAAGGCCGACCAGCCGCTGGCCAACTTCCACTGCATCGCCACGCTGCCCGTGAGCGCGCCTTTCGACGACTCGATGCGATCGAACGGCAACTGGACAAACCGGCTCGAATCGAAGCGGCATTCCAGCCCCGCAAAGCTGTAACGCGCGCCCACCGAAAGCAGGTGTTCGCCCATCGGCCGGCGTGCCGTGGCGTATGCCCCGAGCGTCCGCATCGTGCTGCCCCCATTGGGATAGCGCGTCTCTTCCGCATCGCTGCGCGCGCCCGTCCCGAGGTCCTCGCTCCACGCCACGGAAGTCACCTTGTTCCACGTCCCGGAAACCCCACCGCCGAGCGCGATGCGGCCGATGGCGCGCGGGCGAGACACCGAGGCGTTGAAGCCCACGACGTCCACCGTCTCCTCCTGGTGGTAGCGCGTGTCCGAGCCAAACCGACGGTTGATGCGGTCTTCTCCGATCCGTTGGTAGCTGACGTTCATGTTCGTTTGGAGGTCCCAACGGTTGATGACCCCGCGGTAATGAGCCGCGGTCAGCAACCGCTCTTGAGGGCCGTAGTACCATTCCGCCCACTTCGGCTGGCCGCCCTTCACGTCGTCGAACATGTCGTAGCGGGGCACGTTCGAACTCGTGCTGTATTGAGCGTTCAGGGTCATGGTGCCGCCGGGAACGCGGAACCGGATTTTTTGGAGCAGGTCGATTTGGTCATAGCCCGAGCGGAGCTGCAGGTGCGGATCCTCGTTCGTCAACACCGTATCCACGCCGTTGAGCCGGGCCGCGTAGGACTCGACCAGCCCCCAAGTGGCGTCCCCGTGTCGGCGGCGTTCGCCTTGTCGGAGGTCCCCGAAGTGCGAGCGCGTCACCGAAGTCAGCGAGCCAAATCGCCGCCGCATCCACTCCACATCCGCGTGCACCGACCAGCCGGAATTGGGCGAGCGGTAAGCCGAGGAGGCATTGACCTTCATGCCGTTGGTGCCAAATCGCGGATCCCGCGTCACGTAATGAATGACCCCGCCAAGGGCGTCGCTTCCGTAGGAGACGCTGTTGGGGCCGAGGATGACTTCGGTTTGGGCCAACACCTGCGGATCGATCGTGATGCTGTTCTGCAAGTGACCACTCCGGTAAATGGCGTTGTTCATCCGAATGCCATCCACCACGAGCAATATCCGGTTCGCCTCAAAGCCGCGCAGAACCGGCGATCCCCCGCCCTGCTGGCTCTGCTGGACAAGCACGGAACCGGTCGACCAAAGCAACTCGGCCGCGGTGGCAGGAACTTCCAACCGCCGCACCGGCTCCACGAGGCCCAAACTCCGGCCCGCCAGCGCCTGTACGCTCATCGAACCGACCCGCGATGCGGCGTTTTCCGTGACGATCTCCGCGACATCGAGGGAGACCAAATCGTTCACCATCCGAATGCGATCGGGCACTTGGTCGCCCGGAGCCAGCAACAAATCGATGTACCCCACGCTCCGAACAACCAGGGAGTCGTGGACGATCCGATGGGGCATGTTGATGATGCCCTCCGCATCGGCTTGGATCGCGTTGTTGTTCGATTTGTTCACCACCACCGCGAATGGAACGGGAGTCAGGCCATCGGAATCCACCACTTGCACCGGACGCGCGGCGGGAACCTGTTGGGCCATTCCACTGAACAGGCAGCCCAGGAACGCTACCGCCCCCAACCACCGCTTCACATCGTATCTCATACACTCCGTTTTTCGAGGCTCCGTGTAAGCAAGAACAATGCCGAAAAACGTTAAAATTCACGCGAAGATGGCTTCGAGGACTTCGTAACTCTTCAACGTCCGCACGCCGCTCAGTTGCAGCTGGATGTAGTGGACCAAACCCAGCACCAACTCCCGCCGCAGCGCCCCATTCACCGGAAATTCCTCTTCGCGCGCCCACGCGTAGAAGGCCTGAGCCGCAGGCGCACTCAGGTGCACCTCGTCCGGCGTGTCCACCCAGACGTACTCGCCCGTGGTGAGGTCGAATCCGTGACCCGGCGAGGGCGGCGGTGACTCCGGCGCCAACCCCAACAGCGCCGTCAGCCCTGCGAGGTAGCGCACGTGCACGTTCGCCGGATGCGGCGTGGCGTCCAATTCCAGCACCCACCGCCACGTCCAGTCGACCACCTCCGGGTGGGCGGCCTCCTCCGGGAAGGTTTTCCAGAGGAATTCCGCGAGGAAGAAGGCCACCGCGGAACGGCGGACGTCGGTGGTGAGGGCGTCGAGCCGGTGGGCGCGGTCGGCGGTGCGGACCCGAAAGAGGCCCTCCGAGCCCTTGCGGATCAGGCCGCGGGCGTCGAGGAGGGCGAGCGGGTGCCATTTGGCCCCCTCCCCACGGGAACGACGGGTTTTGCCCATTTTCACCCAAATCGGCACCACGCCGAGCGTCCGACTGAACACCCGAACGATGCTGCTGTCGTCCCCGTAAACCGTGGAAGACAGCACAATCAGCCGGTCCTCATCCAAATTGATCGACGCCATGATGCCGCAAGGTGCAACCGGATCAGTCCTCGTCGTCCGCGCTGAACAGATTTCCCATCAAATCGCTGAAACTCACCTCGCCATCGATGACGTCCTTGCCCAACAAGTTGTGCGCCGCCATGCCGTGCAATGCGAACTCCATCGCCCCTCGACGCGCTTCCGCATCGTCCGTCGGCAAGTAGCGGTCCACGAGGGCCTTCAACCCCGCCACGGCGTCCAACTTCTCCGCGTGCTCCGCGTCGCTGTCCATGCGGAGCAACTCGAGGCCCTCGTCGTTGAAATGCGCCACGACCTCCGCGTACACGTCCTCCATCTTCCCGCGGCGCACGAGCTCCGGGTCCGGGAAGCGCTCGGCGAACAGCGCCCGAAACGCTTGGTTCATCAAGTGAACGGCGACCCCTTCCGGCCCCTCCTGCTCGCCTTCGTACACCAGCTCCACCTTGCCCGTGATGGCGGGAATGATGCCGAGCAAATCGGTGATGCGCGTGTTCGTCGGGGCGTCGCCGGTCAAGTGGCTCCGCAATTCCGCCGCCGCCACGAGCAGTTCGTACGCCGTGATGGACAAACGTGCTGAAACGCCGCTCCCCGCGTCGATGTACTCGGACTCCCGCGCCGCCACGGCCACGCGCTCAACAAGCTCCGCCACGAGCGGCGTCACCACCACCCGCCGATGCTGCTCCGCCGTCAAGCGCGCTTCCTGTGCCGTGATCGCCAACGAATCCTCGATGGAACGCGGGTAGTGGGTCAAGATTTGGGATTGGATCCGGTCCTTCAGCGGCGTGATGATCGCCCCGCGGCTCGTGTAATCCTCCGGGTTTGCCGTGAACACGAACTGCAGGTCGAGCGCCAGCCGCATTTGGAAGCCGCGGATTTGGATGTCGCCTTCTTGCAGGATGTTGAACAGCGCGACTTGAATGCGCGGCTGCAGGTCCGGCAGCTCGTTGATGGCGAAAATGCAGCGGTGGCTTCGCGGAATCAGGCCGTAGGCGATGACCCGTTCGTCGCTGTAGTCCAAACCCAAATTCGCCGCCTTGATCGGATCCACGTCCCCGATCAAATCCGCCACGCTCACATCCGGCGTCGCCAACTTCTCCACGTACCGCTCGCTCCGGTGCATCCATGCGATGGGGTGATCGTCGTGGAGCAGCTCCGCGGTCGAGCGCAGCAACGGCGCCATTGGATCCTCGTTCAGCACGCTCCCCGGCACCACCGGCACCCACTCGTCGAGCAAGTCCACCAGCCCGCGCGCCATCCGCGTCTTCGCCTGCCCCCGCAAGCCCAGCAGGTTCATGCTGTGCCCCGCGAGCACGGCCCGCTGCACCTGCGGAATGACGGTGTCGCCGTAGCCCACCACCTCGGGGAACAGCGGCTCCCGCCGGTCCAGCATCGCGATCAAATTCGCACGCAGTTCTTCCCGAATGGGCTTCGGCGTGTAGCCGGATTCGCGCAGCTCGCGCAGGGTTTGGATGTTCGGTTTCATCAAATCGATTTCAGCGGGCACGCCGCGAGCGGCCCTGTTGGAAGTCGGTGAAAATCGTGTCGCTCAGGCCTTGGAGGCCCGTGAAAAACGCGCGCCCTTGGTTCGCCTCGGTGAACGTTTCGACGAACTCCTGCAGTTGCGGGTCCGTGGCGATCATGAACGTCGTAATCGGAATGCCCAGCTTGCGGCATTGGCGGGCCAAATTGTAACACCGGCCCGTAATCAGCGGATCGAGCATCCACGACGGGTTCTTGTAATACCCGGTCGGTTCGCTCGGGTCGTTCAGGCACGTCGGCTTGCCGTCCGTGATCATGAAGATCTGGCGGTTGGGGGTCTTGCGCCGGCGCAGGATGTCCATGGCGAGTTCCAGCCCAGCCGCGGTGTTCGTGTGGAACGGCCCAACTTGCAGGTAGGGCAGGTCGGCGATGTTCACTTCCCACGCGTCGTTGCCGAAGGCCACGATGTCGAGGTGGTCCTTCGGGTAGCGCGTGAGCACGAGTTCGCTGAGGGCGAGGGCCACCTTCCGAGCGGGGGTGATGCGGTCTTCGCCGTAGAGGATCATGGAGTGGGACAAATCGATCATCAGCACGGTCGACGTGGCCGTCCGCCATTCCCGGTCCTCCACCACGAGGTCGTTCTCGGTCAGCCGGAACGTGCCCGGTCCGTGGTTGATTTGGGCGTTGCGGAGGGAGGCAGTGAAGTCAATTTGGTCCAGGCGGTCGCCAAACTGGTACGGCCTCCGATCCTCCGTCGGCTCGTCGCCGGCGCCGCGGTGGCGCGACTTGTGGCCGCCCGAGGTGCCCTTTTTCAGGTTGCCAAAGATTTGGTCCAGCGCCCGCGAACGGATGCCTTGCTCGCCCTTCGCCCCCAAGCGCTGTCCGCCACCACCGCCGGGGCGTTGCTCCCGGATGTAGCCCTTCGCGCGCAGCTCATCCACGAAGTCGTCCACCGTGTAGTCCGGCGTGGTGAGGCCGTGCTGGCGATCGATTTCGCGCAACCAGTCGATGGCCTCGTCCACGTCGCCCGCGGTGTGCGTGGCGATTTCGAGGAACAACTCGAGGAGGCGCTCGAAGGGGGTTCGCTGATCGGCTTCAGGCCGGTACTCGTGAAAGTGGAATCCGCGCATGGTACAGGAACAAATAACTTGCAGAAAGGGTTTGCACAATGACCCGTCCGCTAATTTCGCACCATGCCGCACGCCGACTACTGCCCCGACCGATTCAATTACCAACGCCGCGCCTCGCGCTCGGTCCGAATCGGCAACCTGACGCTGGGAGGAAACGCCCCCATCCGCTTGCAATCCATGACGACCACCGACACCCTGGACATCGAAGGGACGGTGGCGGAATCGCTGCGGATGATCGAGGCGGGGTGCGAGCTGGTGCGCATCACGGCGCCCTCGAAGCGGGAAGCCGCGGCGCTCGGTGAAATCAAGGCGGCCCTTGCAGCGGCAGGCCACGGCGACGTTCCGGTGGTGGCCGACATTCACTTCACGCCCAACGCGGCCGAAGTGGCGGCCGACCACGTGGAGAAGATCCGCGTGAACCCCGGAAACTACGCGGACAAGAAGAAGTTCGAGGAAATCGAGTACACCGACGCATCCTACGCGGCCGAGCTCGAGCGCATCCGCACCAAGTTCACACCCCTCGTCCTGAAGTGCAAGGAGTTGGGGCGGGCGATGCGCATCGGGACCAACCACGGTTCGTTGAGCGACCGCATCATGAGCCGCTTTGGGGACACGGCGGAGGGGATGGTGGAAAGCGCGTTGGAATTCTTGCGGATTTGTCGGGAGCACGATTACCACGATTTGGTCATCAGCATGAAGTCCTCGAATCCGCAGGTCATGGTGCACGCTTATCGGCTGCTCGTCGTGCGCATGGAAGCGGAGGGGATGGATTATCCGCTGCACCTCGGAGTGACGGAAGCGGGGGACGGCGAAGACGGGCGCATCAAGAGCGCGGTGGGAATCGGTACGCTCCTCGAAGACGGCATCGGCGACACCGTTCGGGTCTCGTTGACGGAGGCGCCTGAAGCCGAAATCCCGGTGGCCCGCAAACTCGTTGAGCGCTACGAGCAGCGGCCTCAGGGCCACGCCCTGCCCGTGGACGCCGGGGATTGGAATCCGTTCGAGTACACCCGGCGCACGGCTCGGGAGGTGGGGAACATCGGCGGAAAACAGGTTCCGGTGGTCGTGCATTCATTGGGGCGAGGTCCCGTTACGCCGGCCTCGCTTTACGGGTGTGGCTACCGGTACAGCGTTCCGCTGGACAAATGGAACCTCGACGAATTCGCTTGCGACGTCGTCTACGTGGGCAATCGGGAAGTCCCGTTCGAATTGCCCGGAACCTTGTGCATCCTACAGGACGCAGCGGCTTGGACGGGTGCCGAACGGCACATCCCGTTGTTCGATGCTGCGGCGTTTGAGCGGGCCGACCTGCCGGCCACGGCGACGGTGTTCGTGCGGGCCAGCCGTGCGGATTGCGAGCGATCGACCTTCGTGGATCGGCTGAATTCCTCGGCGCATGCTGTCGTTGTGTTGGAGACCGCTTCGGAACATGCCATGGCCGACCTGCGCGCGGCGACCTTGGTGCTCAACGCCGCGGGATGCGACGTGCCCATTTTGCTCCGGCGCCGGTTCGAGGGCACCGATGGGGAAACGTTTCAATTGCACATGGCCACCGATGTGGGTGGGTTGTTGCTGGATGGCATGGGGGATGGGATTTGGCTTGAAGGAGAGCAGATTCCTCTCCAACTGCGCAACTCCACGGCCTTCGGCATCCTGCAAGCCACGCGCACGCGCATCTCGAAAACCGAATACATCAGCTGCCCCAGCTGCGGCCGGACCCTGTTCGATTTGCAAGAGACCACCGCGAAAATCCGCGCGGTCACGTCGCACCTCAAGGGCATCAAAATCGGCATCATGGGGTGCATCGTGAACGGACCGGGCGAAATGGCGGATGCCGACTACGGCTACGTGGGTACGGGCCCCGGGGTCATCACCTTGTACAAGGAGCGCGATGTGGTCCAGCGCAACGTGCCCGCTGAAGGCGCCGTGGATGCACTCATCGAACTCATCCGTTCCCACGGCGACTGGGTCGAACCGGTGGGAAACGACGAGGCCGGGAGCTGATGCGCCAACCCCCGGCCTCGAGTTCGTCGTGACCGCTTAACCTTTCACTTGAAGGCAAAGCTATGTGGTAAGTCCTGACAAGAAAGTGAAAATCCGCAAAAAAGCGTTTCATGTCATGACAAGAAACATTCACGTAAAACCAACCTATTGAATTACAACTGATTATCCATTAGATGTCATGGATGAATCATGACATCATTGGTTATACGAGGCCGATAAAATCGAGAAATGAATCCGGAGGCTGTCACGCATTTCACCTCCAATTTTCATCATTTCAGGCCCGAACTGAGCCATCCGAGCAATGCCCAAGGCACGATGGCGTCCAGTGCATATGCCCAAATGTCCGGGTCGGCGAACCAGATGTAGTTCGTATAGGGGATGAACAAAAAGCCCACCACGCCCACCCCCACCGAGGTCAGCACCCGCTCCTTCACACCGCCGCCCAGCTTGCGCAACACCAAGTGCAACAACCCGGCGATGAGCATGCACACCAAGAAGCCGCGAAACATGTTCATGCCCATGCCCGCGTAGCTGTGGTTTCTCCTGAAATTGATGCGGGCGTGGCTGCCGCCTTCGTGCGCGTCCTGCCACGCCTCCATCGCGGCCGCATCTTCCATCAACTCAGGTGCGGGTTGGCCCAACACATACATGCCGCTCTCCAAGCCCGAAGATTCAAGCGCCGCCAACAACTCATCCTGCAGCGGCGTGTACTCCATCGAGCTCATGTGAAACGCGGGAAAGGCAAAGGCCAAAAACTGCCAGATGAACAGGATCAACCCGCCCATCACAGCGAACAACAAACGATTTTTCATCGGAAAGGTGATTGGTTCAGGGCCGCAATATGCGCACAATCCCCCATTCGATGATGCCCCGGACGCTTACTCGTCGTACTTGACCTTGCACTCGGGGAGGCGCGCCTGCCATTCGGCCGCCGCTGCCGCGGAAATTTGGGTTCCGCGCAGATCGAGAACGCGCAGTTCCGAACAGTTCGCCAACGACTCCGGCAAAGACGACAAGGGGTTGCCCTGCAGCAGGAGCTTTTTCAGCGTTCCGAGTTCTCCGATGGTGGAAGGCAAGGCGGTCAATGCGTTGCTGGAGAGGACCAGGGTTTGGAGCGTTCCACACCGCGAAATGGAAGCGGGAAGCTCGGTGAACGCCATGCCGCTCACGTCGAGGTAGACCAACCGGTCGATTCCAATCACTTCCTCAGGCAAGGCGCCCCCCATCAAATCCCGGTCGATGAGCGGATTCAACCGGAGCATGTAGCCGCCAATGGTCTGCTCAAGGCGCGAGCCCAGGCGCTGCTCCACGGTGAGTTCCGTCTGCTCTGCGGCTTGGTTTTCCGGGGCATCCGCTTCGGCTTCGGCCTTCCATGTGCGCAGGGCTTCGGTGAACCCGGTGTACACGTCGGAGCCGGAGAACATGTCCACGTCCTTGTTTTCCGAACGCTTGCCCAGCACGTCCTTGAGGTCGATGGCCTTGAAGGTTTCCACCGCCTCGTCGGCGGACCAGCCGGGGTTGGACGCCGCGGCCTTGCGGCGGTTTGCGAGGAGGGTGCGTTGGGCTTCGATTTGGGCCCATTCCGGCTCCATGCTCGTGGTCATGCCACGCGCAGCCTGCAAATGGCGAGCGCAAGCCGCGTAATCTCCGCGGTAAAGGTGGGCCTGGGCCAAATTCACATGGAGCGCGCGGGCCACCTCCTTGTTCACTTCGGCTTTCGGGTTCAACAAATCGGCCCGCTCAAGCCAAGCGGTCCACGTCGACATGGGCGCATCGAGCGCTTCCCAGTTCTTCGCCTCGAAGGCCAAGACAGCCGCCTCCTGGGCTGCATCCAACTCCGCGTAATCCACCTTGCGCGCCTTCGCGGTCGCCACGTCCACAGCGGCCTTGACATCGTTGAAATAAAGGCGCGTTTCCAGCACGTCCACCATGTTGGACAGTTGGGTTAAAACGGCCTTTCTGCGGATGAAGCGCTCGGCTTCGGGCGTGCGCACTGCGGTTTCGAGGTCCGTTTCGGAGCGGTAGTCCAATTTCGACTTGGAGTAGCTGAATCCGCCATTGCCCGACTCGATGACGGAAATTTTCTCGTTGCCGTAGCGGACGTTCACCCCGGCGGGCAATTCGAAGCCGTCGAGCAGGTTGCCTTGGGCGTCCGTGATTTGGACCGTCAAAGGCTGTTCGTAATCCACTTGATACCAATACGTCATCTCCTCCCCCTTCACCGCCTCGCTCTTCGTCGTCCGACGGCCCATCGACCCCTCGCCCAGCGCGACTTGCACCAGCAAGGTCGGATTCGACTCGACCAACGCCACCTCCTGTTCCAAGGTGTAGAAGGACATGCCTGCGAGGCGCTCGCCCGCCTTCAAGATGGCGGCATTTCCTCCCCAACGGCGCAAGTCGTCCAAGCTGAAATAATTGGGATTCGCATGCAGCACAAACTGCACATTGCGCACGAGGTCCTCGGGAACCGTCGGCACCTCCGTGAAATCGAACTTAGCGGTCTTGGTCGCGGGCCGCTGAGCGACCGCAACGTGCGCGAGGAGGAGCGCAGAGAAGGCGAGGAAGATCTGTTTCATGATTCCGATTTCTTGGAACCAAAAATAGCGGGGCAATGGAGGATTCCACCTGCGTGGCAGGTTAAATCTTCGCCCGCGAAGCCAGGGATCAGGAATTGCTGAAGTAGCGTTTTTGGTTCAGCAAAATCCAAATCACCGCGCACGAAATCGCGGCATCGGCAATGTTCCAAATCGGAGGAAACACTTCCCTCCCCTGCCAAGGCCCCAGCGGCCACTCCACGGTGAAGTGGAACATGTCCACCACGTCCGCCATGAACCAGGACGCATAGCCTTCCGAAGGATCGAAGCGCGCGGCCTCGTCCCATCCAGACTTCGTGAACAGCCGACCGTAAAACACGGAATCGATGATGTTCCCCACAGCGCCGGCCCAAATCAACGCAATGGACCTCAAAAAACCCTTGTGCGCACCCGATCTCGCGGCATGAACCAAGTACCACCCGATGGCGATTGCCGCGAGCACCCGAAAAATGCGCAAGGCCAACTTGCCGCCATCGCCCGGCAACGCCCAACCGAACGCCATGCCATCGTTTTCGATGAACTGCAGCTCGATGAGCCCCGGAATGAGGGGCATTTTTTGGCCAATGGTGAAGGTGGTCTTGATGTAGAACTTCAAGAGCTGGTCCGCCACGAGGACGGGCAAGGCCCACAAGGCCACCAAGTTGCCAAGGCGCATCGTCGGCTTACTGACGATTCTTCGCCTCGATTGACATGGTCGCGTGGGGCACCAGGCGCAAGCGCTCCTTCGGGATGAGCTTGCCCGTGACCCGGCAGACGCCGTACGTCTTGTTCTTGATGCGGAGGAGGGCGTTTTCCAAGTTCATGATGAACTTCTGTTGACGCGCGGCCAATTGGGCCGTTTCCTCGCGGCTCATGGTCTCCGAACCGTCCTCCATCATCTTGAACGTGGGGGACGTGTCATCGGTGCTGTTGTCGCCTTCGTGGGAAAGCGCGCGTTGGAGCTCCTGCAAGTTCTCTTTTGCCACTCCGAGTTTCTCCTGAATCAACGCCTCGAATTCCGCGAGGTCGCTGTCTGAATAACGGGTTTCTGCCATCTCTCTCCGTTTCTTAAACCAGTTTTTTCAAGGCCAAACCGACAGTCACCCCATCGATCAGCTCCACTTCCGTGCCTGTACCGCCTCCGTTCCATTCCACTTCTTCAGCCAGGACTTCGGCCCGAATATACTCCAAATTCTGTTGGAAAACCCCTTGCAAATCAGCCGACACCGAAACCGTCAACGCGATGCGATCCGTGACCTCGAGTCCGGTGTCTTTTCGGAGGTTTTGGACGCGGTTCACGAGTTCGCGGGCGAGCCCTTCGGCCTTCAGCGCGTCGTCGAGGGTGACGTCGAGGGCCACGGTCACGCCGCCTTCCACGCTGACCGTCCAGCCGGGGATGTCTTGGGTTTGGATTTCCACATCCGAGAGCAACACCTCCGCAGCGCCCTGGCCGTCCGCCGGCTCCACCTCAACGCGCCCATCGCGCTCCAGCTGCGCGACCTCATCGGCCGTCAGCGCATTCACCGCGGCCGCAAGGGCCTTCATTCGCTTGCCAAAACGCGGCCCCAAGGCCTTGAAATCGGGCTTGACCACCTTCACGATGCCGCCATCGCCGTCGGTCAACACCTCCAACGACTTGACGTTCACCTCCGCGAGAACGAGTTCCTGCACCGCGGCCAAGCGCTGCTGGAGTTCGGCCGTGAGGGCAGGCACCATGATGCGCCGGAGGGGTTGGCGCACGCGCAGCTTTTCCCGCTTCCGCAGGCTCAGTACCTGCGACGTGAGTTGCTGCGCCAAGGCCATGCGGGCCTCGAGTTCCGCGTCGATCTTCGCGGCGTCTGAAACGGGGAAATCCGCGAGGTGCACCGAATCCGCCCACGCCTGAGCGGCCTGCGGACGGGACATCGCCGCGCCCAAGTCCCGGTACAAGCGGTCCATCACGAACGGCGCAATCGGGGCTGACATCAGCGCGATGGCCTCGAGGCACTCCGTCAGCGTGGCGTAGGCGCTGAGCTTGTCCGCCGTCATTTCGCCCTTCCAGAACCGGCGCCGGCTGAGGCGCACGTGCCAGTTCGACAATTCGTCCACCGTGAAGTCTTGGATGGCGCGGGCGGCGCGCGTCGGCTCGAGCTCCGTGTACGCCGCGTCCACCTCCGCGATGAGCGAGTGGAGGCGTGACAGGATCCACCGGTCGATTTCCGGGCGGTCGGCCACGGCGGGTGCGGCCTCGCTGCCGTCCCACCCGTCGATGTTCGCGTACAGGGCGAGGAAGTTGTACGTGTTGTGCAACGTCCCGAAGAACCGGCGGGTGACCTCGCCGATGCCCGCCTCGTCGAACTTGAGGTTGTCCCAGGGTTGGGCGTTGGAAATCATGTACCAGCGGGTCGCATCCGGGCCGTGTTGCTGCAGCGTGGCGAACGGATCGACCGCATTGCCGAGCCGCTTGGACATCTTTTGGCCGTTCTTGTCGAGGACCAAACCGTTGCTGATCACCGCCTTGTAGGCCACGCAGTCAAAGACCATGGTGGCGATGGCATGGAGGGTGTAGAACCAGCCGCGGGTTTGGTCCACACCCTCTGCGATGAAATCGGCGGGGAACGCGTTGCCCGCATCGACCTTGTCGCGGTTTTCAAAGGGGTAATGCCACTGGGCGTAGGGCATGCTGCCGCTGTCGAACCAAACATCGATCAGGTCCGCCTCCCGGCGCATCGGGGCGCCGGTGCTGGACTTGAGCACGATTTGGTCCACGAAATGCTTGTGCAAATCGATTTGGGCATAATTCTCGGCGCTCATGTCGCCAGCAACAAAACCCGCGAGCGGATTCGCGGCCATCAGCCCTGCCGCCACCGCCTCCTCGCACGCGGCCTGCAACTCCTCCACGGATCCAATGCACCGCGTCTCCGAACCATCCTCCGTCCGCCAAATCGGAATCGGAATGCCCCAAAACCGGCTCCGGCTGAGGTTCCAATCGTTCAAGTTCTCCAACCATTTGCCGAAGCGACCGGTTCCCGTGCTCGCTGGCTTCCAACGGATTGCATCATTCAGCTCCGCCATCCGCTCCTTCGCCGCCGTCGCCTGAATGAACCAGCTGTCCAGCGGGTAGTAAAGAATCGGCTTGTCCGTC
>CAYMHW010000012.1:0-1891 GCA_964390365.1 uncultured Comamonadaceae bacterium
TCGGAGGTGCCGTCCCAGTGGGCGCTCACGAAGCCGCCGCGATCGAGGGCGGCGATGAAGTCGTCCCAGGTGTCGACCACGGAGGTGGTTTCCGTGGTGCGGGTGGCTGCGCGAGCGAGGAGGTTGTCCTGGATTTCCGCGAGGAGGGACTGGACGTGGGCGACGATGCCTTCGGACGGCACGTAGGCCTTTTCCTTCGTGTCGCGGCGAGCGACTTCGATGGTGCCGCCAGCGAGGTCGCGCGGTCCCATCGCGAGGCGCACAGGCACGCCCTTGAGTTCGTATTCGGCGAACTTCCAGCCCGAACGCTTCGTATCGTCGTCGTCGAGCTTGACGCGGATGCCCGCGGCCTTGAGGTCGTCCGCGATGGATTTGAGGGCGGCGACGATTTCGGCCATTTGGTCTTCCCCCTTGTAAATGGGCACGAGGACCACTTCAATGGGGGCGAGCTTGGGCGGCAGTACGAGGCCATCGTCGTCGGAGTGGGTCATGATGAGGGCGCCCATCAAGCGGGTGGACACGCCCCAGGAGGTGGCCCAAACGAGTTCCTGGCCGCCGTCGCGCGTGGCGAATTTCACGTCGAAAGCGCGGGCGAAGTTTTGGCCCAAAAAGTGCGAAGTGCCCGCCTGCAGCGCCTTGCCATCCTGCATCATCGCCTCGATGCAATACGTGTCCAACGCCCCTGCGAACCGCTCGTTCGCCGACTTCACGCCCTTCACCACCGGCATGGCCATCCAGCCCTCCGCGAAATTCGCGTACACGTCTAGCATCCGGCGCGCCTCCTCCACGGCCTCCTCCTTCGTCTCGTGCGCGGTGTGGCCCTCCTGCCAAAGGAATTCCGCCGTCCGCAAGAACAGCCGCGTCCGCATCTCCCAGCGCACCACGTTCGCCCACTGGTTGATCAGCAGCGGCAGGTCGCGGTACGACTGAATCCAATCCTTGTACGTGTTCCAAATGATCGTCTCCGACGTCGGCCGCACGACCAGTTCCTCCTCCAACTTCGCCGACGGATCGACCACCACCCCGTTGCCATTCGGATCGTTCATGAGCCGGTAGTGGGTGACCACCGCGCATTCCTTTGCGAAGCCTTCGACGTGGGCCGCTTCCTTCGACAGGTAGCTTTTCGGGATGAACAGCGGGAAGTAGGCGTTGACGTGGCCGGTTTCCTTGAACATGCCGTCGAGCACGCTTTGCATCCGCTCCCAGATGGCGAAGCCGTATGGCTTGATGACCATGCAGCCCTTGACATCGCTGTGTTGGGCCAAATCGGCTTGCGCGACGAGTTCGTTGTACCACTTGCTGTAGTCGGTTCCGCGGGGGGTGAGCTTGGAGGCCATGATTCGGGGTTTGGTATGCTTTTTGCTCTTTTTATGCCAAATCCACTCACGGGTTGCGAGCGATTTCACCCCGCGAAAGTACCGAATTTCCTACCTTGCAGGAAGCCTCAAGCACGAACGATTCCACCATGATGCACCAATTGCCCTCCTTCCCCACTGTTTTGCCCGCTCTCGCCGCGGTGGCGGGCGGGTTGTTGCTCTCCCTCTCCGGCTGTGCGCCGGGAGCATTCGGGGTGACCGCCGGATTGGAAACGGATGAAGTGTACTTGCAGCGCGACGAGGCCTTCGTCACGGACGCAGAGTACATGGCCTTCGCGATGGAGCAAGCCGGGGTGAACGACTCCGGCGACGACTATTACGATGCAGACCGGGCCGCGATGAGCGCGCGCTCGGGCCGCCAATTCACTCCCTTCTCGAATTCGTTGCTCGGCATGTCCTCGCCTTACGGAACCTACGGCATGGGATGGGGAAGTCCTTATGGCGGGTTTGGCGCATCGCCGTACGGCATGAACTCGTGGGGATACACCCCCTACGGATGGGGCAATCCCTACGGA
>CAYMHW010000012.1:1991-36926 GCA_964390365.1 uncultured Comamonadaceae bacterium
CGTGGGGCTACAACCCCTACTCCATGTACGGCTACAATCCCTACGGTTTCAATCCGTACGGACCCTCTTGGGGCGGCGGCGGTTGGGTCGGCAACAACGGCGGCTGGACCGACAACAGCGGGTTCAACGTGACGAGCGGGCCGCGGATCCCCATCATTTCCTCGACCGCAAACAACTCAAACCTCGGTTCGACCGGGCTGTTGATCCAGCCGCGCGAACTGGAGAATCGTCCGAATTTGGTGACGAACGAGGTGATGGACCAAGCGCTTGGGCGCAACGTGGACATCGAAGTCATTGCACCGCCCGCGCCTCCTGTGACGCGGAGCAACAGCAGTCCGTGGGAGCGGATGTTGTCGTCGCCGAGCATTCCGGAGGAGTTCCGTGAACCGTACACACCTTCGACCAGCCCGCGCACCGAACCGAGCTACCGCGCTCCGGAGCCGAGTTCACCCAGTCGTGACGTGTCGCCCCCACGCGCTCCGGCTCGGCCTTCGACCACGCCCTCGCGGCCCGCTCCCAGCCGACCTTCAGGAGGAGGCAGCGCGCCGAGTTCCCCCTCACGCAGCGGCCGAGGAGGATGAGGCACCTGATTTTATTGGTGGTTTTGGGGGGAGTGACCGCAGCTGCTCGGGGCCAAAACGAAATGGACATCCTGCGCTACAGCCAGCAAGAGGTGTCTGGGACGCTGCGGAACTTGGGGATGGGCGGAACGATGGGGGCGGTTGGGGCGGATTTGTCTTGCGCCTTCAGCAACCCGGCGGGATTGGGGCTTTACCGGCGGGGGGACTTGGGGTTCGACTTGGGATTTGCTGGAGCGACGACGCGGTTGGCCTTTGAAGGGGTCAGCCAACGCGGAAACGCGAGCAATGCGCCCATCACGAATGCGGGGCTTGCAATCACCTACCCGAGCGTGGACCCGGACTGGCCGTTTGTCACGCTCGCCATTGCCTACCAGAAGCGGACGGAGTTGCACCAACAAATCCTCGCCCAGGGTACGGTGTTGGATGGCAGTTTGGCGGATTTGTTCCGGGATCAAGCGAACGGCTTGTACACCAATGAATTGTATCAAGGAGCCAGCGCCTTCACGTCCGCACTCGCGTGGGAAACGTACTTGCTCGATCCGGATCCGTCGAACCCTGCGTGCGAAACGTGCTACATTTCAGCCATGGACGTCGCGGGGGGCACGTTGACTTCCAAGCGCATCGACCGAGAGGGATCCGTCGGAGAAACCGCCATTTCGTTTGCAGCCAATTATCGCCACCGCTTGTATTTCGGCGGCAGCATCGGCCTTCCCCGCATCGCCTTCACGGAACAAACCTTGCACGAGGAGCAGCCCTTTGCCGACACCCTCGCCTTGAATCAATGGCGGTTCAACGAACAACTGGACATCGAAGGCTCGGGAGTCAATGTGCGCATTGGCGCGATTTGGGCCATCGCCAACTGGATGCGAGTGGGCGTCAACTACGCCACCCGCTCGCGGCTGAACTTGCGGGACACCTATTCCACGGACCTGTCCACTCAATGGAACGACGGGACCTCGTACGAAGCAGCCAGCCCCTTGAACCAAGCCGAGTACCTCATCTACACGCCGTCGCGGCTGGCGGTGAACGCCGCCATCGTCCTCGGAAAATCCGGGGTCATCGCAGCCGAATACGAACGCACGGACTACCGACAGGGGGAGCTGCGTCCGAGCGCCTTCTCCGGGCCATCCGCCTACGATTACGAAACGGAAAACGAGGTGGCTCAGGGTTTGTACAGCGTATCGCACGCCGCACGGGTGGGTGCTGAATTGCGCATCGCTACGAACCACCGCTTGCGACTCGGTGCCGGCATGACGCCCTCGCCCTACGCCTCCGACGAAGGAACCACAGATCCCACGCGTTACCACGCGTCGTTGGGTTGGGCGTTCCGCGGCGAAACGTGGTATGCAGGCGCGAGTTACCTCCTCTCGATTTGGGAAGAGAACCTCTACCCGTGGGGCATCCCCACCGATCCCGCACTGCTCTACCGCCAGAACGGCGTGTTCACCATCGGCGTCGGCGCCCGCCTCTAACGAAAAATCCCCGGCTCGTCGAAACGAACCGGGGATTTTTCATTCAAAGGCAGTCGTTTAGGCCGTGACCTTCGCGAGCTCCTTGTCGATGACGGCGGTCATGCGCTCGCGTTCCTCCTCGGCCAACTCGTGGTCGACCAAGATGCGACCGCTGTGCTCGTCGACGATGATGCGCTTGCGCTGGGCAATGTCGATGATGCGCTGTGGCGGAATCTTGATGTACGAACCCCCACTTGCCTCGCGCTCTACTGGCACGATGGCCAAGCCATTTTTCGCGGCACCGCGGATGCGGCGGTAGGAAGCGAGCAACCGAGGCTCGATGCCCTCAGCCAACTGCTCGCTCAACTTCGCGAGTGCGTCCTCCTCGGCCTGCGTCTCTTCGATGATCGCTTGGAGTTCCGTGCGCTTGCTTGCGAGGTCTTCCTCCTTCAACGTGAGCACCTCCTTCACTTCGGTCACCTTCGCCTCGAGGTCTTCAAGCTTCGCCTTGTTCTCGCGGATGCGCTTTTCGCACAGCTCGATTTCGAGGGTTTGGTACTCGATTTCCTTGTTGAGCGACTCGAATTCGCGGTTGTTCCGAACGTTGTTCTGCTGCTCGGTGTACTTGGCGATGAGCGCCTTGCTCTCCACGATTTCGTTTTGGTAGGCTGCGATGCTTTGCTGGACAAAATCCACCTCACCTTGCGCCTTTTCGAGGCGGGTGTTGAGGCCTTCGATTTGGTCTTCAGCATCTTGCACCTCCAGCGGCAGTTCCCCGCGCAGCACGCGGATGCGGTCAATGCGGGAGTCGATGATCTGCAAATCGAAGAGGGCGCGCAGCTTGTCTTCGGCGGTGGTGACTTTCGTTGTTTTCGCCATGGCGGGTCAGAAGGTGTGGACAGGGTTTGGATTCTCCTGCGAGATGAGGAGGGCAAAATTAGGGAAATTTCCCGTGAATTGCTCCTTTAAATGTGTGTAGACCAAATCCGTAACGTGCCACTCACTCTCATAGTGCCCCACATCCGCAATCAACAGCCGCCCCTCGGCCCCGAAAAACTCGTGGTACTTGAAGTCCGCCGTGACGAACGCATCCGCTCCCGCGGCCACGGCATCGCCCAGCAGGAAGCTCCCCGACCCGCCGCACAAGGCCACCCGCTGCACCGGCCGCCCCGTCCAATCCGTGTGCTTGATGACCCCGCAGCCGAGCGCCGCTTTCACCCGGCGCAAGAACTCCGCCTCTTCGAGCGGCTCCGGCAACTCCCCCACCATGCCTGCTCCGATGCCCTGATGCGCCTGCTCCATCGGAAACACGCCGTGCGCCACCTCCTCGTACGGATGAGCGGCACGCGCCGCCGCCAGCACCGCAGGCACCTGCCAATCTTCCACGACCACCTCGGTGCGAACCTCGTCCACGCGCTCGCGCCGTCCCACCACACCGATGGCGGGTTGCGCCCCGTCGAGCGGACGAAACGTTCCTTCCCCGTTGACGTGAAACCCGCACTCATCGTATCGGCCCACACGGCCCGCCCCCGCAGCGTGCATGGCATCGGCAACCTGTTCGACCGCTGCCGTCGGGGTGTACACGACCACCTGCTTCAAGCGGGACTTGAGAGGACGCAGGATCCGCAACGTTGCGGGATCGAGGCCCAAACGCGCCGCCAAGCCTCGGTTGACCCCATCGGACACGTTGTCGAGGTTCGTGTGGACCGCGATGAGGGCGATGCCGTTGCGTAGGGCGGCCTCGACCGTACGCTGCACGTGGTCGGCGCCGGTGAAGCGCTTCAGGCCCTTGAAGATGATGGGGTGGTGCGAAACGATGAGTTGCGCGCCGACGCGAACCGCCTCTTCGACGACCGCTTCGGTGCAATCGAGGGAGATGAGGACGGTGGTGACCTGAGCGTTGATTTGGCCTACCAACAAGCCCGAATTGTCGTACGACTCTTGCAGCGAAGGCGGGGCCCACGCATGCAACGCCTCTAAAATGTCGCGAATCGTCAGGGTTTTTGCATCTTGCATGTCCACAAAGATAACCGCCTGCCACCGCAGTGAAACCCTACCGCCCACGCCCCTACCTCGCTCCCATCGCCGCGCTGCATGCGCTCGTGTTGTGCGTGCGGCACTTGGCCTTTGATTGGGGGGTGTTGCGGAGCCGGCGGGCGGCCATTCGAACGTGGGTCTTGGGGAACATCACGGTGGGCGGGACCGGCAAATCGCCGCATGTTCGGCTGTTCGTGACGGAGTTGGAAGCGCTGCTCGGCGTGGGCAAGGTGGGCATCTTGAGCCGCGGTTACGCTCGCGAGGGGGCGGGGTTCCGATGGGTGGACCTGAAGAGTTCGCCGGCGGAGGTGGGCGACGAGCCGTTGATGCTGAAACGCCAAATGCCCGACACCCCCGTCGCCGTCTGCGCCGATCGGGTTGCCGGCGTGGCGCAGATGCACGCAGACCGCCCTGAACTTCAGTGGGTGGTGCTCGACGACGCGTTCCAGCACCGTCGATTGAAGGCGGATGCGTCGACGGTCCTGCTTGACGCGACGCAACCGGTTTCGAAGGATCGGCTCATCCCGGCAGGGAGGTTACGGGATGTTCGGTCGGCGCTGAAGCGGGCGGATTCTGCATTGCTGACCCGCGTTCAAGGAAACGTGGAAGACGCCCTCGCTGCGTCGGGTTGGGCGGACGGCAAGCCGATTTGGGCGACCACGATGCGGGAGGGTCGGCTCGAGCCGTGGTCTCAAGCGGCGTTCGACCGGGCAGTGCCCGAGGCCCGCACCGCGCCTGCAGAACGCACGCGCTGCGTGGCCGTGGCAGGCATTGCCCGGCCAGAACGCTTCATGGACGCCCTGGCTCAAGGGTACCAAATCGTTCGGCGGGAGGCCTTTCCGGACCACCACGAGTTCACGGTCCACGACGTCAAGCGGTGGCTCGCCGCTTACGACACGGACGGCATCGTGGGCATCATCACCACGGAAAAAGATGCGACGCGCCTCGAACCGTTTCGGCAACAACTCAACCGCATTCCTGTGTACTACGTTCCGCTGGTTGCAGAATGGCTCGATGCGGAAGGCGCTCGTCAATGGATGGGCCAAGTGGTTGCCTCGTTGGACCGCGGAACCTCGCCAAAAAATCAAGATATTTGACCCATGGAATCAACGCAACAACGCCGGGTGGTTAGATGGTGGATGATCGCGGTAGTGGCCGCATTCGCCTTCACCGCCTGCGGCACCCCCAACGCCGAAGAATCAACCGAGCCCATCGCCTTGGAGCAGCGCACGATGCCCGTGCCTGCAGGGGTGATTGAAGGAACCGTGGATCAGCCCAACGCGCGCATTGAATTGCGGACTTACAAGAACGGACGGTTGACCCCGTTGATGAAGACGACGGCGGATGCGGCAGGGGCTTTTCGGTTGGAGGTGAAACCGGATTTGGCCTACGATTTTCACCAACTGGTGGTCAATGGCGCGCATCCCGTGGTCCTCATCATGGATGCTACCTACGGGATCAAGCTCAACCTGAAGGTGCCCGAAAGCGGTTACATTGCAGACGCCCAAATCGAGGGTTCCCCCGAATCAGCACTGCTCGCCACCTATTACAGCAAGGCGATTCCTCTGCAGCTGCAACTGCAGAATGCGGTCAACCGCCAGGATCAAGCGGCCACGGCCTCCATCCGGAAGCAGTTGCAGGACTATGCCGTGAATTGGGCCACCCCGCGGGCGCACCTTCCTTGCGCCATCGGTGCGCTGGAACACCTCGACTCGGACCTCCACCGGCCGCTCATGGTGTCCATCATGAATGCCAACCAAGCGAAAATGGGCACGAACGAGTACTACCAGTACTTGGAAAACAACGTGGTGAACAAGCCCAAACCCCGCAAAGTCTCCACCCCGCCCCCGGCGCAGCCCGGCGGCGCGGCGCTGGGCCCAGGGGATGCCGCGCCTGAAATCGAGATGGCGGATCGCGATGGGAACCTCGTGAAGCTGTCGGACTTGAGGGGCAAGGTGGTGCTGATTGATTTCTGGGCCTCGTGGTGCGGGCCGTGCCGGCGAGAGAATCCGCACGTGGTCAACGCCTATCGCCAGTACGGGCCGAGGGGATTTGAAGTGTTCTCTGTTTCGTTGGACAAAACACGCGACCTGTGGCTGAAAGCCATCGAGCAGGATGGCTTGGTGTGGCCCAATCACGTATCGGATTTGGCGGGCTGGCAAAATGCGGCCGCGCGGACGTACGGCGTGAACAGCATTCCCCATACGGTGCTGATTGACCAAGAGGGCAACATCATTGCGCGGAACCTGCGTGGGCGTGCGTTGACGACCCAGCTGGCTCAGCTGTTCCCCTGACGATCCGAACGTTGGCCACTCCTTGCATTTACTTGGCCTCCGACTTGCACCTCGGTGCGCCGGACGCGAGCTCAAGCCGGGAACGCGAGCGCCTGCTCGTCCGCTGGTTGGAGGAGGTGGCTTCTGGAACGGGGTGTGCATCGAATCGCCCCGCGACCGCGATTCACTTGGTCGGGGACCTGTTCGACTTTTGGTTTGAATACCGACATGCGGTGCCCAAAGGCGGGGTTCGCTTGATGGGGACCATTGCGCGGCTTACCGACTCGGGGCTTCCCATTCATTTTCATGTCGGCAACCACGACTTGTGGACGTTTGGCTATTTGGAGGAGGAGCTCGGAGTGTTCGTGCACAGGGAACCGCACTGGTTTGAGGTCGGCGACCACGAGGTCCTCATCGGCCACGGGGATGGCTTGGGTCCGGGAGACCGAGGGTACAAGCGCCTGAAGCGCGTGTTCACCTCTCCCTTCCTGCAACGGTGCTTCCGCGCCATCCACCCGGACTTGGGCATCGGACTGGCCCATCGGTGGTCCCGCATCAGCCGGGGAAAGAGTGAACTCGCTCCAGATCCCAGCCGTCCAGAGCAGGAATGGATTTGGCATTACTGCAAGGAGCGCGTGGCGGCTCACCCTCAAGGAGCAGCCTGTTTCTTTGGCCACCGTCATCACCCCATGGAATTGCCGGTCCCGCGGCCCGACGGAACCTCACTTCCGTACATCAACCTCGGAGATTGGATCGGTCACTTCACGTTCGGCCGATTCACGGAAGGCACCGGCAGCCTGCACCGCTTTGCTTGAATGTAAAAAGGCCCTGCTTGCGCAGGGCCTTTTTCATTGCGTCGATTCGACTCAATTGCGCACTTGCACTTGAGCAACCTCCTGCTTGTGGCCATTCGCCATGCGCAAGATGTACGTTCCTGATGGCAAGTTTGCAACGTCCAAGGTCAGCGTCGTACCGGCGTATCCGTTCGCTTGCTCTTGGAATACCACGCGACCCATCAAATCGAACAACTCAATCTGCACTTGACCTTGAACGCGCTCGATGCGCACATTCAGCTGGCCTTGAGTGGTCGGGTTCGGGAACACCAACAACGTGCTGATTTCAGCTTCTTCAATTTGCTCTTCCTGATCCACACCGAGGAACAAATCCGAACGGAAAATGCCACGACCATGCGTACCTGCGTAAATCGCACCTTGGTTCGAAGGCGTAATCCAAGGAGAGGCGCCGCGCCATTGCTGCTTCAAATCAAACACGGGCGCACCCACTCCGCCTGCTGCACCGGTATTTTCCGTGGTATACGTCCAGTCCTCTCCGCCGTTGTCCGTGGCGTAGGTGCCGAACTCGGTTCCCACCAGAATCGTTTGGCCTGATGCATCCATGGCGTCAATGACCACATCGTAGCACGGCATCCGAGACAACTCACCCGAGGCGTACCAAATGTTCGACCAAGTGGGGGTGTCCGAAAGGGCATTGAACGATTCCCGGACTTTGCCTTCAGCAGAGGTGCCGTATCCACCAACGGTGATGACGACGTGATTCGGATTGTTCGGATCCACAGCGATGCCCGTGATCGCGGCTCCTGCGGACTCGATTTCCTTCCGCATGTTCACCGGTACGTCCTCTTGTGACCAAATCGACTCCAAATCGTCAAACCGGTACAACTTGCCATCCCATCCACTCACGAACATGTAGTTTCCTGCTTCAGGTTCCACATTCACCGTGAATTCAATGGCCTTCGTTCCACCGCCAGCAGGAGCGTTGTCCAGGCGAATCCAATCCGGGGTGGTGTTGAAGTTCAACCCTTCCCGCGTGATCCAGATTCCTTGAGAACCCACGAAACCCGTAGCGGTGATGGTGGTGTACGGATCACGCACCTTCAAGCGTCCCGGTTCATCCGTGATGACGTCGCTGGCGTGGAAGTACATGGTATCGCACGATTCCGTGTATTCGTAGACATCCACCGTCATGAAGACCGTATCGACTGTGGACTCGAACACGTAATACTCGTTCAACTGCTCAATGAAGATGCTGTCGTATACGATGGTGATGGACTCGATGACCTCCTCGATTCCTGCCCACGTGCTGTCGGTCGTGCACTCAATGATTTCTTCTGCAGACTGTGGCTCCAACCAGAAGTAATCGGGGTCTTCCGTCAACGGGGCATCCAACAACCGCTCGGGACGAACGATTTCGTCGTAGTGCGGCAATTCAACGCCCTCCGGCAACGTGTAATCGAAGGGCAGGTTGAGGTTGCTCGTATTCAATGTGAACGTGCTGTCCGTAACCGTGACGCCGTATGGATTCACCAAAATGACTTCCCGCTGGGAGTCTTGGTCATCGGTGTTCTCATACAAACGTACCACGCTGTAGAACTGACCAACTTCTCCTGACTCGTTCACCAACTCCAAGATGTCTTCATCCCAGAAATTGCCGTAGTTGTTGAAGTTGCCCGGAGCAATGTTGCCGCGCACCAATCCACCGTTTTGAGAGGACGCCATCCATGCCGTCGTTCCATCGGGCGTCTCGGTAATTTGGGAAATGGCACAGTCAAACCCGTCTCCACCATTCACCTCGATGGCTTCCTGGTCGCTCAGGAAGGTGCCGTCGGCGGGAATGAAGAGGGAGCCGTTATCCTGCGTTCCTCCCAAAACTGCTGACCGCGCGCTGTGGTCGATGCCATAAAACTGGGTCACCGAGAAGTCGCGGTTGCATTCGATGTAGGTTTGGCCTGCATCCAGGCTCTTGTACAGACCACCGTCCGTGGCCACATACATCACGCCGCCTGGAGTGAACATGATTTCGTGAATGTCGGCGTGCACATCGAAATTCGTTCCGGGGAAATCGAAGGCGAATGCGGCTTGCTCAGCCTGCTGGCTGGGGCCTGAACGCCAAATCTCGATGCCCCCAACATACGCCAGCTCCGGGTTGCCTTTCACCACGCCAAGTGCCAGGTCATAAACACCCTGAGCACGCGGGAGGGGAGTCAATTCATCCAATCCATCGGGCCAAATCTCCTCCCACGTGAATCCGCCGTCCGAACTGTGGAACAAACCTCCGAACAACCGCTGGCTGTTTGCATACAAGGCGTACGCATGGTTCGCATCGTCCTGCGAAATGTCCACGCGAGCACGGCTCAATCCGCTTTGAGGCAACAAATTGCCTCCCGAACCGCTGACGCTCGTGAACGAGCCAAAATCCGAACCGTTGCTGCGGTAAACCCGACCGTTGCCCATCGCAACCAGCATGTAGGAACCATCGGAAGCGATCGCGATGTCTCCCACAGGATTCGAAGGCAAGCCATCTCCGGCGTTCTCCACCAATTCCCCGTTCTCGATGTAGCCGAAGCCGGCATCGCCACCGAAGTAAACCCGGTCGGCGTTGTTCGGGTCAGCAACCAACGCATCCGTGGCGGTGAAATCGCCCGATCCCAACGTTCCAGGATCCGTACCTTCCACCACGGCCCACGTTTCACCGAGGTCCGTGGAGCGCCAAATGCCACGCCCGCGGAACCCGCTACCTCCTTCGCCACCACCGTTGTCAAACTGCGAGCCCGTGCCCACATAAAGGTCACCGTTGCCCGCGTAGGCGATGGAAGCCACCATCGGAACGGGGAAAGACTTCACCTGAACCCAATGGTTCGCCGCATCGGTGGATTTCCACAAGCCACCGCTGACGCCGCCCGAAAACAAGATCTGCTCCGTCACAGCGCAAATCGCGCGTGCCCGACCCCCGATGTTATCAGGCCCCATTTCATTCCAGAAGTGGTTCGTGTTCTTCGCACCCGCTGCCGCATCCTTCGCCGCGCGTTCAATGACCGCCTCTTCAAGCTGCCGCAATCCAGCGGCATTGATTTCTCCGGTCTCGATGTCCGCGAGCATCATCTTGCGGATTTCGAATGCGCCATCGGGGCTGTTCGCTGGAGCCGATTGCGCCGCGGGGACATACGCAGCAACGCGCGTGGCGGGCGTTTCAGCAACCGAATCGGAGAGCAGCGTGCTCAATCCGTACACGGCGCCAAAGGCCAAAGCCGCGGGAATCACAAGGTATTTGGATTGCATGGTCATTGAATTTCCTTAATCAGGTGACGCGAAAGTTACGACAAACCGCTTCTTTCCGCGAGAATCGTTCCAAAGGCTCAACCAAAAATGACGGAAGCCTGACGTGACTGTTCAGAGCACGTGTTTTTCAGCGTGGTACGAGGACCGAACGAGCGGACCGCTCTCCACGTGACGGAAGCCCATCTTCTTCCCGAGATCGCCGAGTTCGGCGAAGACATCGGGGTGAATGAATTCGTGCACGGGCAAATGTTTGGGGGTCGGCTGGAGGTACTGGCCGAGGGTCAACACTTGACAATCCACGGAGCGCAAATCTTCCATGGTCTCCACCACCTCGTCGAAGGTTTCGCCAAGGCCGAGCATGACGCCGGACTTTGTGCGCAGGTTCGCTTGGGCTAAGCGACGCAAGACTTCGAGGCTGCGGTCGTATTTGGCCTGAATGCGCACCTCCTTCGTCAAGCGGCGGACGGTTTCAAGGTTGTGCGATACCACTTCCGGTGCTGCTTGGATGATGCGAGCGAGGTTTTCCCACTTGCCCGCAAAGTCCGGGATGAGGGTTTCCATGGTGGTGCCTGGGCTTTGGGCGCGGATGGCCCGGATCGTTTGGGCCCAAATCTCGCTCCCCCCATCCGGCAAATCGTCCCGGTCCACGCTCGTGATGACCGCGTGCTTCACCCCCATCAATTTCACCGAACGCGCCACGCGCCCCGGCTCGAAAGGATCCGCCTCCAACGGCCGCCCCGTCGCCACGTTGCAGAATCCGCAGCTGCGGGTGCAAATGTTGCCGAGGATCATGAACGTCGCCGTGCCTTCGCCCCAGCACTCGCCCATGTTGGGGCAGTGTCCGCTTTCGCAAATGGTATGCAGCTTGTGCTCCGAAACGATTTCGCGCACGTTGCGGTAGCTCTCTCCTGTGGGCAGTTTCACGCGCAGCCACTTGGGCTTCGGAACGCGCTGTTGATTCAAGGGTGCACTCATGGTGGGCAGTTATCGGGTCCAGCGGCGCCCCACTTGGAGCTTCGCGTGGAGGGTGAGGAAGAGGCGCGTGTTTTGGTCAAACTTTTCGGCCAAAATCTCGGGCTCCCACAGAAAAACATCGGCGTCGACCCCGATGTTCAACGAACGCATGATCTCCCGTTGGTTGCCGTATTCGAATTCAAAACTGTACCCCGCATGCACCCCCGGGATGAAGGCCAACTCATTGAGACCGTTGGCCCAAGACGCCTGACCGAAGATGTCGTCCGAGAAGTGCACATCGGGATCGTAGCGCTCCACGAGGATGCTCGTGTACGGGATGTCGGGGTAGCCGATTTCCAGGTAGACCGGCTTTTCGACGCCCAGACTGAGCCCCCAGAGGAACATGGTGCTGAACCGCACCGCATCCTTGCGGATCTTCTCGGAATGCAGGTGCTGCGTTCCGGTGAGCAGGCGCAGGGTGTGGAAGGCATTGACCTTGCCGTAGACGTATGCGGCGCCGTCGTCGTACACCGGATTGCTCGTTTTTTCTTCCTTCGGATTGCGGAGGTAGGCCAAATCCGCCACCCACATCCGCACGTGCGTCCCATCTTTGTATACGCCACGCGAGAAGGTGAAGCCCGCGCCTTGCGTGTGCAGCAAGAGGCCCCAGGACATTTCGTCGGTTACGCGGGTGAATTCGCCCGCGCCCTCGTAGGCGCCGCCGGCGCTGGTCGCGGTTTGGCCTGAGGCGTGCACGCCCACCAGGAGAGCGCAAGCGGCCGCCAAAGCGCGCAACACGGGAATGGGCTTCAGGCTCAACATGAAAACAAAGTTACGTGGCGAAAGCTGAAATCTTGCTTCACCTTTGTAGACGTCAATCCTTACTTCATGGACGCATTCAATCCCCAATACACGTTGACCTATCAAGGCGACCTCCGCACGGAAATGAGGCACGTGGCCTCGAACTCGCACGTCATCACGGACGCCCCGGTCGACAACCACGGAAAAGGCGCTGCTTTTTCACCGACGGACCTCACAAGCGCCGCACTGGCGAGTTGCATGATGACCATGGTCGGCATCAAGGCGAACGACATGGGGCTCGAGGTGGCCTCGATGGACGCGCGGGTGGAGAAAACGATGGGAAGCGGGCCGCGGCGCATCGTGCGGATTGCCGTGGAGCTCATCCTCGACGTGCCCGGGGCTGGCGAGCGGGAGCGGAAGGTGTTGGAAGCGACGGCGCGCACGTGTCCTGTGGCGCAATCGCTGCACCCGGACATCGATCAAGCGGTGTGCTTGATGTGGAGGGAATGAATGCGGTTTGGCCTGCTTATTCTGAGCAAACCACTTCCGCATCCGCATACGCAGCGCAGGAATGGTTCATCGTGCAAGAAGCGAGCAAAACGGACACGGCCAAAGCGGCCAACGCGAAGGAGAGGAACTTTTTCATGAGCTTGCCAAAAATCGCCATGGTCTGTAAACGGATATCCGCCCCGAATGTTTCATTGTGAACAGGTTGGCTGTGAATTAAAGTTCAGAACTTAGCGACATGATGCGGATTGCACATTGGCTCGGGTGGTGCGTGGTGGTGGCTTGGGGCTGTTCCTCGGGCTTGCCGTCGACCCAAACCGCGGCACGGAAGCCCTACGACTGGGAGGCAAAGCTGTTGCATCCCGAACTCTCGACCATTCGGCTGTCGCCGGATTCGGCTGCGGTGTTCGTGAGGCTGGATCGGTCGGAATTGCTGTACTTGCGGGAGACGCCGCAGTCGGCGTTCACGGCCGTGGTGCAGGTGGACCTGGGGCCGCTGCGCTGGGAGTTGCGCGACACCTTGGAGGATGCGATGCCGGTGGAGCTGGATGCGGTTTGGCGGGTGGCCGTTGCGGACCTCGACAGCACGGCGGCGCGGGGCGATGGGGTGCAAGTGCCGTACACGGTTCGGGACGTGGCGCGGAATGCGGAAGTCACGGGTTGGTGGGAGTTGGCTCCGGCACATCAAACCCTCAACCGCTTCGATGCCGACGGCTGGGCGCTCGCGGGGCGGGACGTGGCCGCGGGGGACACGTTGTACTTGCAGGGGCCGGGCGGGCTGGCGTGGGTTTGGGCGCAAGCGCGGCCGGAAGCGCAGTTGCCGAGCCCACCGTTCACGGCGTTCAGCGATCCGCTCGCGGACTTGGAGGCGCAGGTGGTGGACACGTTGTTTGCGGATGACGCGGGGCGGTTCGCCTTTGTGGTGCCGGAAGGAACGTCGATTCTGAGGAGCACGGCATTGGGATTCGAGTTCGTGGTGCATGGGCGGCGGGCGGACTTTCCTTACGTGCGGAAGGTGCCGTATTTGATTGAAACGACGCGGTACATCACGAGCCGGAGCGAGTATGAGCGGATGACGACGAGCGACGATCCGAAAGGGGCGCTGGATGGGTTTTGGCTCGATTGCGGGAACGATCAAGACCGCGGAAAGAACCTGATTGCAACGTACTACGGGCGGGTGGAGGAAGCGAACCGCTACTTTTCGGGATTGCTGGAGGGTTGGCGAACCGACCGCGGGATGGTGCACATCGTGTTCGGGGTGCCCAACAAAGTCCGGCGTTCGGGTCGGTCGGAGTGGTGGATTTACGGAGAGGAAGGGAATGCCAATACGTTGACCTTCAGCTTTCGGCATGCGCCGACGAGCCTCGACCCCAACCGGTACGTGCTCGATCGAAGCATTCAATTCCGACCGGCTTGGGACCGCATGGTGACGAGTTGGCGAAATGGGCGCATTCAGGGGGACTGACTTGGGGTTTGGGGCGTACTTTCGACCCGAAATTCCAGCACATGTCCTTTGACGCCCCTTCTCCGCGTGGTCGCCGTTCCGATGCGCCCCGCCGTTCGTTTGAAAACCGACGCCCTGCCCCTGCGAAAGGGACGTATGTCATCGGCATGCACCCGGTTTTGGAAGCCCTTGAAGCCGGTAAGGAGTTCCAACGTGTGCTCATCCAACGCGATGAAAAAGGCGAGCGCACGGGTGAACTGCTCCAAGCCCTCCGCGACCACCACGTCCCCGTGCAGCGCGTGCCGCGGGAAAAACTCGATCGCATCACGCGGAAGAACCACCAAGGCGTCATCGCCTTCCTCTCCCCCATCGCCTTCCAGCCACTTGAGGAGTTGATTGCGCGAGCGTACGAGTCGGGCGAAGCGCCGTTGTTCGTGCTGCTCGACGGGGTGACCGACGTCCGAAACCTCGGGGCCATCGCCCGTTCCGCCGAATGCTTCGGGGCCACGGGCCTCGTCATTCCCACCCAAGGCGTGGCCCCCATTCAGGAGGACGCCATCAAGTCCTCTTCGGGGGCCCTCGTTCGGCTGCCGGTTTCGCGCGTCGAGCACGTGGCCGCGGCCGTGGAGACCCTGGAGGCGAACGGCATCACGACCTACGCCTTGACGGAAAAAGCGGCCGAGCCCATGACGCAAACCCCCGTCCCTCGGCCCGCCTGCTTGGTGCTGGGGGATGAAGAACGGGGGATTTCGTCGCCGGTGATGGCGGCGTGCAGTCACCGGTTGTTCGTTCCGATGGCCGGCCAAACCGCCAGCCTCAACGTCTCCGTAGCCGCGGGCATCGCCCTCTACCACGTCCTCGCTTCGAACAGCTGATCAGCCGCGAAACGCGACGCCTCGGTAGTAGCCGGTTTCGCCGAGTTCGTCCTCGATGCGGAGCAACTGGTTGTACTTCGCCACGCGGTCGGAACGGCTTGCGGAGCCGGTCTTGATTTGGCCGGTGTTCAGGGCGACCGCGAGGTCCGCGATCGTGGTGTCTTCGGTCTCGCCGGAGCGGTGGCTCATCACGCTGGTGTAGCCATTGTTGTGCGCCAAGGTCACCGCGTTGATGGTTTCGGTGAGGGTTCCGATTTGGTTTACCTTGACCAAAATCGAGTTCGCAATGCCCTCCTCAATGCCGCGCGCGAGGCGGTGCACATTCGTCACGAACAAATCGTCGCCCACGAGCTGCACTTTATCGCCCACCGCCGTCGTCAGCGCCTTCCACGTCGCCCAATCGTCCTCGGCCACGCCGTCCTCGATGCTGGCAATCGGGTACTTCTTCACCCAATCGCTCCAGAACGAAACGAGGTCAGAACCGGTCAGAATGTCGCCGGTCGATTCGAAGCGGTAGCGGTCGGCCTTGGCGTCGTAGAACTCGGACGAAGCGGCATCCAGTGCGATGAGCATGTCGTCACCGGGCTTGTAACCGGCCTTCTCGATGGCTTCGAGGACCACCTCGATCGCCTCCTCGTTCGAGCCGAGGTTCGGAGCGAAACCGCCCTCGTCCCCGACGTTCGTGGAATGGCCCTTGCCCTTCAGCACGGACTTGAGGTGATGGAAGACTTCGGTGCCCATGCGCAAGCCGTCGGAGAAAGTCTCTGCGCCGACGGGCATGATCATGAATTCTTGGATGTCGATCTTGTTGTCCGCGTGCGAACCTCCGTTGAGGATGTTCATCATCGGAACGGGCAGCGTGTGCGCGTTGACCCCGCCGATGTAGCGGTAGAGGCTTTCGCCGACGGTTTCAGCGGCCGCCTTGGCGACTGCGAGCGAAACGCCAAGGATGGCATTCGCACCGAGTTTGCTCTTGTTGGCGGTTCCGTCGAGGTCGATCATGACCTGGTCGATCATGCGCTGGTCGGTGACGTCGAAGCCGTTGAGCTCATCGGCCAAAACGGAGTTCACGTGCTCCACTGCCTGTTGGACGCCCTTGCCCATCCACTCGTCGCCGCCGTCGCGCAATTCCACGGCTTCGTGGATGCCCGTCGAGGCGCCAGAAGGCACCGCCGCGCGGCCGAATGCCCCGTCCGTTGTGGTCACTTCCACCTCGATGGTGGGGTTTCCGCGCGAGTCCAAAATTTGGCGCGCGTAAATTTCATCAATGTAGCTCATCGCTTCGGAATTTCAGGTTGGATGCCGGGCCAGGAACCGGCGTGGGTCTCTCATTCAAACCCGCGAAGGCGCCGCAAGTTACGGCGCGATTGCGGACCTTCAAACCGCAACCGCGGCGCGCATGTTCTCCACGAAATCGTCGAACAGGTAGCGGCTGTCGTGCGGCCCAGCCGAGGCTTCGGGGTGGTACTGGACCGAAAAGACCGGCTGGCCCTTGAGCGCAATGCCCGCCACCGTGTCGTCGTTGAGGTGGACGTGCGTGAGCTCGATCTCCGGATGGGCCTCCAAGCTTGCATGGTCCACCACGAAACCGTGGTTTTGCGAGGTGATTTCGCTCTTGCCGGTGCGCAGGTTCTTCACGGGGTGGTTCACGCCGCGGTGGCCGTTGAACATCTTGACGGTTTGAAGGCCTTGGCTGAGGGCGAGGACTTGGTGGCCGAGGCAAATGCCAAACACCGGGGTGCCCGAAGCGACGATTTGGCCCACCTCTTCAATGACCTGCGGCATGGCAGCAGGATCGCCCGGTCCATTCGAAAGCATGAAACCCGCAGGACCCCAAGCCTGCATCTCCGCGCAGGTCGTGGACATGGGAAAAACGCGCACCCGGCAGCCCCGATCCACAAGGCACTGGGCAATGCTTCGCTTCAACCCGAGGTCCAACAGCGCCACCTTCATGCCATCCTCCGGCCCCATCTCATACGGCTCCGCAGTCGTCACCCGGCTGCTCAACTCCAAGCCTTGCATGCTCGGCGCCGCAGCCAAGCGCTCCTTCAATTCATCGTCCGCCAATCCCTCAGACGAAATGATGGCGTTCATCGCTCCGTGTTCTCGAATGTGACGAACCAGTGCGCGGGTATCCACGCCTGCAATGCCGACCAAGCCGTCCGACTGCAGGAAGTCCTGCAATTCCGTGACCGCTCCCGCCCGGCTACCGAACGGGCTGAAGTTCTTCACCACCAACCCCGACAACTGCACCTTATTGGACTCCGACTCATTCGGAAGCGTACCGTAATTGCCGATGTGAGCCGTGGCCATCACGAGGATTTGGCCGTGGTAACTGGGATCCGTAAAAATCTCTTGGTAACCGTACATGCCGGTGTTGAAGGCGATTTCACCGAGGGTGGTTCCAATGGAACCGATGGCTTCGCCCTCGAACCGCGTTCCGTCTTGCAGGAGGAGCACGGCGGGGATCTTAGGGGATGCGGGATTTGGCATGGCGCAAAGATACTTCGTGAGGGTGGGCCACTCAGCAACAGGATGCTAAGACGTTATCCACGAAAAAGGGGAACCTCGCGGCTCCCCTTTTGGATTCAGTTCAAATCAGCGATTACGCCTTGGGCTCTTCGCCATCGGCAGCGTCGGCTGCCGGTGCTTCAGGTGCAGCCTCATCGGCTGCCGGTGCCTCTTCAACGGCTGGTGCTTCAGCGACTGGAGCGGCCTCTGCCGCCTTGGCTGCGCCACCACGGCGTGAACGACGTGAACGCTTCTTCTTGCCTTCCGTGCCGTAGATGTCATTGAAATCCACGAGCTCGATCATGCACATTTCTGCGTTGTCACCCAAACGATTGCCGGTGCGGATGATGCGCGTGTAACCTCCATCGCGGGTGGCGACTTTCGGGCCCACTGCGCGGAACAGCTCCGTGACGGCAACCTTGTTGCCCAACTGAGAGAACACCACGCGGCGGCTGTGGGTCGTGTCTTCCTTCGAACGCGTAACCAACGGCTCGACGAAGGAACGCAACGCCTTGGCCTTGGCCACAGTGGTCATGATCCGCTTGTGTTCGATGAGCGAGCAGGCCATGTTGGAGAGCATCGCTTTCCGGTGTCCCTTTTGGCGGGAGAGGTGATTGAATTTCTTGTTGTGACGCATGGCTTCACTCTTTGTCCAATTTGTACTTGCTGACGTCCATTCCGAAGGTCAGGCTCTTGCTTTCGACCAAATCCTCCAACTCCGTCAACGACTTCTTACCGAAGTTCCGGAATTTGAGCAGGTCATTCTTGTTGTAGGAAACCAAGTCTCCCAATGTTTCAATGTCCGCAGCCTTCAAGCAGTTGAGGGCGCGCACGCTGAGGTCCATGTCGCTGAGCTTCGTCTTGAGCAACTGGCGCATGTGCAAGCTGCTTTCATCGAACTCCTCTGCCTCGACGCGCTCCTCGAGTTCGAGGGAGATGCGCTCATCAGAGAACAACATGAAGTGCTGGATGAGGATTTTTGCAGACTCCTGCAACGCATCCTTCGGGCTGATGCTGCCGTCGCAGTCGATTTCGAGGACCAACTTCTCGTAGTCCGTACGTTGCTCGACGCGGTAATTCTCGACTGCATACTTCACATTGCGGATCGGCGTGAAAATCGCATCAATCGCAATGGTTCCGAGGGGCGCGCCCTCCATTTTGTTCTCTTCAGCTTGGACGTAGCCGCGTCCCTTGCCGATCGACAACTCCAACGTGAGGGATACGGACGGGTCCATCGTGCAGATGACCAAATCCGGGTTCATCACTTGAAACGCACTCGTGAACTTGCCGATGTCCCCCGCTGTCATTTGGTCTTGACCTGAAACCGTCACCACGACCGTTTCCGAATCGGTGGTTTCAATTTGGCGCTTGAAGCGAACCTGCTTCAAGTTGAGGATGATGTCCGTCACATCGTTCGAAACGCCCTTGATGGTGCTGAACTCGTGCTCAACGCCGTCGATGCGAACGTTCGTAATGGCGAACCCTTCCAAGCTGGAGAGGAGGATGCGCCGCAATGCATTGCCCACCGTGATGCCAAAACCTGGCTCCAACGGTCGGAATTCGAAACGGCCCGCGAACTCCGAAGAGTCCAACATCACCACCTTATCGGGTTTTTGGAAATCGAGAATTGCCATGTTGGATGTGGGTTTCAGGATTACTTAGAGTACAATTCCACGATCAGCTGCTCCTTGATGGACTCCGGAATTTGATCCCGGGTCGGAACGCTGATGAAGCTGCCCGTCATCTCCTTGTTGTCCCAAGACAACCAGTCGTGACGCTGCGTGGAACCAGCGAGCGAGCTGGAAATCGCCGCGAGCGACTTGCTCTTCTCACGAACACCCACCACGTCACCAGGACGCAAGCGGTAGCTCGGAATGTTCACCACGTGACCATTCACTGTGATGTGACGGTGCGAGACCAACTGGCGGGCGCCGCGGCGGGTAGGCGCAATGCCCAACCGGTAAACGACGTTGTCCAAACGGCTTTCGCAGAATTGGAGCAAAATCTCACCGGTAATGCCCGGACGTGCGTTCGCTGCCTTGAACATGTTAGAGAATTGCTTCTCCAAAATGCCATACGTGTACTTCGCCTTTTGCTTCTCCGCCAACTGGTTGGAGTACTCCGACTCCTTCTTGCGGCGACGGTTGTTGCCGTGCTGCCCCGGTCCGTAAGGACGACGCTCAAGCGCTTTGTCCGGGCCAAAAATGGGGTCCTTGAAACGACGGCTGATCTTCGATTTGGGTCCGCGATAACGTGCCATATCAGTTCTTCAATGCTTTAATTCGACGATGAGAAATTAGACGCGACGGCGCTTAGGCGGACGGCATCCATTGTGAGGAAGACCCGTAGCATCAATGATTTCGATGATTTCGATGCCCATGTTGTGGAGCGCACGCATCGCGCTTTCACGGCCAGCACCCGGCCCTTTCACGAATGCGCGGATTTTGCGCAAGCCCAATTCATGAGCTTCCTTACCACAATCCTCGGCGGCTACCTGTGCAGCGTAAGGCGTGTTCTTCTTCGAACCCCGGAAACCCATCTTGCCGGCGCTCGACCAAGAGATGACCTGGCCTTGGTTGTTGGTGAGGGAAATGATGATGTTGTTGAAGGAAGAATGGATGTGGACTTGCCCCAGGGCTTCCACAACGACCTTCTTCTTCTTTTTGACGTTCTTCGCCATCGTCGTAATGTTTAGAGGTGATCAGCCTTTCGGCTCGTTATCTGACCGATGCAATCGGATTATTTCTTCTTATTCGCCACAGTCTTCCGACGGCCCTTCCGGGTGCGGGAGTTGTTCTTCGTGCGTTGTCCACGCAGCGGCAAGCCGTTCCGGTGACGGATTCCACGGTAGCAACCAATGTCCATCAAACGCTTGATGTGCGATTGGATTTCTGAACGCAATTCGCCTTCCACCTTGAAACCGGTGGCGATGGCGTTCCGGATGCCGCTGATTTCGTCATCCGACCAGTCCTGGACTTTCTTGTCCTCGGACACACCAACTTCACTCAGGATTTGGGCAGCTCGGCTGCGGCCAATTCCGTAGATGTAAGTCAGTGCAATGACCCCGCGCTTGTTGCTGGGGATATCAATACCTGCAATACGTGCCATGATCGATGGGTTTAACACGACATCAAGGCTCAGCCTTGACGTTGCTTCATTTTAGGATTCTTCTTGTTGATGACGTAGAGACGTCCTTTGCGACGAACGATTTTGCAATCGTCGGTGCGCTTCTTGAGTGATGCACGAACTTTCATGGTGCTGTTATTTCTTGTATCGGAAACTGATCCGTCCTTTCGTCAAATCGTAAGGCGACATTTCCACCTTGACCCGGTCTCCTGGCAAAATCTTGATGTAGTACATCCGCATTTTGCCGGAAATGTGGGCCGTGATGATGTGACCATTCTCCAGTTCCACTCGGAACATGGCGTTGGACAACGCTTCGAGGATGGTCCCGTCTTGGGTGATGGACGTTTGTTTCGCCATATGGCTTAACTCTTGACTGATCGTTTGTTTAACACTTCTTCAATCGCTTCAAAACTCGAAAGCACTTCTGCTTTGCCGGAACGCACAACGACATCGTGCTCGAAATGCGCGCTGACGAGGCGGTCAGCTGTGACGATTGTCCAGCCATCCTCCTCTTGACGCACTTCGCGACGCCCGAGGTTGATCATGGGCTCGATGGCAAGCACCATCCCATCCATCAACCGAGGCCCGTTTCCGCGGCGGCCAAAATTAGGAACTTCTGGGGCTTCATGAAGCTCCTTTCCCAATCCATGTCCAACCAATTCACGGACCACCCCGTAGCCGTGGCTTTCAGCGTGATGCTGACAGGCCCAGCCGATGTCACCGATGCGCTTGCCGACCACCGCTTGTTCGATGGCCAATTCCAAGCACTCCTTCGTCACATCCAAGAGCTTCTGCACTTCCGGGGCGATTTCTCCAACGGCAAACGTGTAAGCGCTGTCGCCGTAGAAACCGTTCTTCAACACTCCGCAATCAACGGATACGATGTCGCCCTCTTGCAAGGGACGGTCGTTTGGGATGCCGTGTACGACAGCTTCATTCACTGACGTGCACAAGGAATTCGGGAATCCCCCGTATCCCTTGAATCCCGGTTCGGCACCGTGATCGCGGATGAAGGCTTCAGCCACCGCATCCAATTCCAGGGTGGTCACCCCGGGACGGATGTGCTCGGCCACTGCCGCCAACGTACTTCCGACAAGCAAAGAACTTTCGCGAATGAGTTCGACCTCCTCGGCCGTTTTGATGCGAACGCGTCGACCGAACCCCATTCCTTTAAATTCCGTTGATTCCTCCCACTGGAGAATTCGTACGGCCGCGCATCTTGCCCGAGGACAAGAAGCTTTGGTACTTCCGTTCCAACAGGTGGACCTCAATTTGCTGCAACGTGTCGAGGATGACCCCCACCATGATGAGCAACGAAGTTCCACCGAAGTAAATCGCAAATCCTTGAGCGTTCGTCAATCCCAAGCCATACACCACCGCAGGCAGGATGGCAAGGAGGCCCAAGAAAATCGCACCGGGCAACGTGATGTTGCTCAACACCGTTTCCAAGTACTGCTTGGTCGGGTGTCCGGGCTTGATGCCGGGAATGAACGCGTTTTGGCGCTTCAAGTCGTCCGCCATTTGACCTGGATTCACGGTGATGGCCGTGTAGAAGTAGGTGAAAACGACGATCATCAAGAAGAACAAGATGTTGTAAGCCAAACCGTTGAAATCGGACAAGCTCGACATCACCACGCTGCCTTCAAAGAATTCGCTTTGGCTCAAGTAAAGCGGAACGAACATGATGGCTTGTGCGAAGATGATGGGCATGACGCCGGAAGCGTTGACCTTCATCGGAATGAACTCACGCGCTCCTTCCCCCTGTGGCAAGTACGAGCCGGTGTTGGCTTGCGCCTTTGCCATTTGGACTGGAACCTTCCGCAACGCTTGCACGAGGGCAACCGATGCGCCGATCACCACCAACAAGATGGCCAACTCCACGAGGAAGAAGTACAACGAGGTGTTCGGGTGATTCAATTCCTGGATGATGGACTGCGGGAACGTTGCGATGATCCCAATCATGATGAGCAAGGAAATGCCGTTGCCGATGCCGCGCTCGGTGATGCGCTCACCCAGCCACATGATGACCAGCGTAGAGGCCACCAAAATCAGCACCGAACTGAACCACCAAAACGCCGACGGGTCCACGACCGCACCGCGGACGGAAACCACCGACGATGCCAAATAACCCGGCGCTTGCACGAGGGTGATGGCAATGGTCAGGAAGCGGGTCCATTGGTTCAGTTTGTTGCGGCCGCTTTCTCCGTCCGTCTGCATCTTTTGGACTGCAGGAACGGCAATGCCGAGCAACTGAATGATGATGGACGCCGAGATGTACGGCATGATGCCCAACGCAAAGATGGAAGCGCGGCTGAACGCGCCACCCGTGAACAACGACAGCAGGGCGCCAAGGCCTTCTTCACCTCCAGCCGAATTCAGGCTTTCCGCGAGGACGTCACTGTTCACTCCTGGCAACACGATGAACGAACCCAAGCGGTAGATCAGGATCAACCCCAAGGTCACGCCAATCTTCTTCCGAAGTTGTTCGTGGTGCCAGATGTTCTGGATGTTTTGAAAAAAGTTCTTCATGGCGCGGAAATTACAGCGCAACGGCTTGTCCGCCTGCTCCCTCGATGGCCGATTGGGCCGATGCCGAGAATTTGTGGGCTTCGATTTTGACGCCTGCGGTCAATTCTCCACGTCCGAGGATCTTGACCAGATCGCGCTTGCCTGCCAAACCGTTGTCTTGCAACGTTTGGAGCGTCACCTCGGTGAGGGACTTCCGCGTGATCAATTCCTGCAACGTGTCCAAGTTGATGCCTTTGTACTCCACCCGATTCGGGTTGCGGAAGCCAAACTTGGGAACGCGGCGTTGGAGCGGCATTTGGCCACCTTCAAAACCGATTTTGCTCTTGTAGCCGGAACGCGCCTTGGCACCTTTGTGGCCGCGCGTCGAAGTGCCTCCGTGTCCGGAGCCTTCACCGCGTCCAACTCGCTTGCGCTGCTTCCGAGAACCTTGAGCGTACTTGAGGTTACTGAGATTCATGGTATGTGCTGGTTACGATGTTATTTTTCTTCCACTTGGACCAAATGGCTCACTTTGCGGACCATGCCCAAAATCTGGGGAGTCGCTTCGTGTTCCACTGGGTTGTGGAGTTTCTTGATGCCGAGCGCCGCGATCGTCGCCTTTTGGCGAGCGGGGCGGTTGATGGCACTGCGAACTTGGGTGATGACGATTTTTGCCATGATGCTGAGCTTATCCGTTGTACACTTTAGAAACGGAGATGCCGCGCAACTGGGCCACTTCATCCGCGCTGCGGAGGGCCTTCAGTGCATTGAAGGTGGCCTTCACAACGTTGTGCGGATTCGAAGAACCCAATGACTTCGCCAAGACATCCGTGATGCCTGCGCTCTCCAAAACGGCGCGCATGGCACCTCCGGCAATCACACCCGTACCCGGAGAAGCCGGACGAATCATGATGTGTGCTCCTGCGTAGCGCATTTCTTGTGCGTGCGGAATGGTGCCTTTGATGAGCGGAACGGCGATCATGTTCTTCTTGGCATCGTCGATGCCCTTCTGAATCGAGGTGGCCACTTCGCGGCTCTTGCCCAAACCGTGTCCCACCTTGCCCTTCTCATCTCCCACCACCATGATGGCGCTGAAGCTGAAGGTCCGGCCCCCTTTGGTGGTCTTCGCCACCCGGTTGATGCCGACCAAGCGTTCCTTCAAATCCGGATCGCCCGTACGCGACTGTTGCTGTTGGTCGCCGCGTCCTTTGCGTTGTTGACGTTGTTCCATCTTCTGCTTAGAATTTCAATCCGCCCTCGCGAGCAGCTTCTGCCAATTGTTTCACACGACCGTGGTAGAGGTAGCCGTTCCGATCGAATACGACCGACTCGATTCCCGCACCCTTCGCCTTCTCAGCGATGGCCTTACCGACCACAGCGGCTTGTTCGACCTTCGCGACACCCTTTGCGGCATCCAATCCCAACGAACCTGCCGAGGCCAACGTGCGGCCAGTGGAGTCGTCGATGATCTGTGCGTAGATCTGCTTGTTGCTGCGGAACACCGACAACCGAGGACGCTCGCTCGTGCCGAGAACCTTGCCGCGAACGCGGCGCTTGATGCGCTCCCGCGCAAATGTTTTCTTCGTTCCCATGATGTTCGGTTATTTGGAAGCGGTCTTACCGGCCTTGCGACGAATTTGCTCGTTCTTGTAGCGGACACCCTTGCCTTTGTAGGGCTCAGGCTTGCGCAGCGAACGGATTTTCGACGCCACTGAACCGAGGAGCTGCTTGTCGTGAGACGTGAGTTTAACGAAAGGATTCGCTCCCTTCTTGGTCTCTGCCTCCACTTTGACTTCGTCAGGAAGCATGAAGACGATGGGGTGGCTGAAGCCCAAAGCCAAGGTCAACTCTTGACCTGCGCTTGAAGCACGGAAACCCACACCCACAAGTTCCAATTCAATCGTGTAGCCTTCCGTTACACCAACGACCATGTTGTTCACCAACGCCCGGTACAAACCGTGCTTGGAGCGGTGGTCCCTGTGGTCAGACGGACGGGTAAACGTCACTGTGTTGTCCTCAACCTGAATGTCGATCACCGGATCGATTTCCTGCTGAAGTTCTCCTTTCGGCCCCTTCACAGTGACCAACTGATCCGCAATGCTGACGGTAACGCCGCTGGGGATGTTGATCGGGGATTTTCCAATTCGAGACATGACTGGTATCGTTCTGGGTGATCAGTAAACGGTGCAAACGAGTTCGCCACCGATGTTCATTTGGCGGGCTTCCTTGTCCGTCATCAACCCTTTCGAGGTGCTGACGATGCAAACGCCCAAACCATTCAAAACGCGCGGCAATTCACCCGCACCGGCATACTTCCGCAAGCCGGGAGTGCTCACCCGCTGAATTTTCGTAATCGCAGGACGCTTCGACTTGGAATCGTAACGCAAAGCGATCTTGATGGTTCCTTGGTGCCCCTCGTCCACAAATTTGTAGTTGAGGATGTACCCTTTATCGAACAAGATTTTCGTCATCTCCTTCTTCATGTTCGAAGCGGGGATTTCGACGACCTTGTGACCCGCTGACTGCGCATTCCGAATGCGCGTCAAGTAATCTGCAATGGGATCTGTAAACATCTCTGTTCGTCTTTAGGGTTACCAGCTGGCCTTCTTCACTCCGGGAATCTTCCCTGCGAGAGCCATTTTGCGGAAAAGCACACGCGAAATACCAAATTGACGCATGTAGCCACGGGGACGACCCGTGATTTGGCAACGGTTGTGCATGCGAACGGCCGCGCTGTTCGGCGGCAATTTTTGCAGAGCATCCCAATCCCCTGCAGCTTTGAGGGCCGCGCGCTTCTCAGCGTACCGAGCGACCATACGAGCGCGCTTGCGCTCACGGGCTTTCATTGATTCTTTAGCCATGACTCAGTTCTTTTTGAAGGGGAATCCAAAACCTTCGAGCAGCGCCTTCGCTTCCTCGTCGGTCCGAGCGGATGTCACGATCGTGATGTCCATTCCGTTGAAGTACTTCACCTCGTCCAAGTTGATCTCGGGGAAGATGATTTGTTCTTTCACGCCGAAGGTGAAGTTTCCACGTCCATCAAATCCTTTCGGCTTGATGCCCTGGAAGTCACGCGTCCGCGGAAGCGAAATGGCGATGAGTCGGTCCAAGAACTCGTACATGCGCTCGCGACGCAGGGTCACCCGCGCACCGATGGGCATGCCTTTCCGAAGTTTGAAGTTCGAAACGTCCTTGGTGGAAATGGTTTGAACGGCTTTTTGACCCGTAATCCGAGTCATTTCGTCCATCGCCGATTCGATGATCTTCTTGTCGGCAATGGCCTTACCCAAACCTTGGTTCAGGCAAATCTTCGTGATGCGAGGTACCTGCATCACCGAGGTGTACTCGAAACGCTCTTTGAGCGCCGGTACCAATTGCTCATGGTATTGAGCTTGGAGGCGTGGTTGGTAACTCATCACTTGATTTCCTCGTTGGTTTTCTTGGAATAACGAACCAGTTTGCCCTCGTCATTGCGACGACGGCCGACCCGCGTGGCGTTGCCTTTTCCGTCGATGACCATCACATTCGAAATGTGAATGCCGGCCTCTTTTTCGACGATGCCACCTTGTGGGTTCGAAGCACCCGGCTTCATGTGGCGCTTCACGATGTTGACGCCTTCCACGAAGACGCGATCCGTCTTGCGGTCAACACTCAACACGGTGCCTTGCTTGCCCTTGCTTCCACCTGACAACACCTTTACGGTGTCCCCTTTCTTTACTTTAAATCGCTTGAACATGTCGATCGGATTAAAGCACCTCAGGCGCAAGTGACACAATTTTCATGAAGTCCTTTTCGCGAAGCTCCCGCGCGACCGGGCCGAAGATGCGCGTTCCGCGCATTTCGCCTGCGGCGTTGAGCAGCACGATGGCGTTGTCATCGAAACGGATGTACGATCCGTCCGGGCGACGCACTTCCTTGCGCGTGCGCACAACAACACCAGTGGATACCGTTCCCTTTTTTACGTTTCCGTTGGGCGTTGCATCCTTGATCGCAACCACCACTTTATCGCCAATGCTGGCGTAGCGGCGGCGTGTACCGCCCAACACACGGATGCACAAGGCTTCCTTCGCTCCGGTGTTGTCGGCCACTTTCATGCGGCTTTCTTGCTGTATCATAATTGATTAGCGTTAACTGTTTCGATTCCTGGAGCGGCTTACTTAGCGCGCTCAATGATTTCGGCCACGCGCCAGCACTTCCGCTTGCTCAGCGGACGTGTTTCCATGATGCGCACCGTGTCACCCACGTTGCAATCATTGGTTTCGTCGTGTGCCATGAATTTGCTCGTCTTCTTGACGAACTTCCCGTATTTGGCGTGCTTCTCCTTCCGCTCGACAACCACCGTGATGGATTTGTCCATGGACGTAGAAGAAACCACACCGATCCGCTCCTTCCGGAGGTTGCGGGCGGGAGCCGCTGGGGTCATCTCAGTGCTCATGCGTTGGCTTTCTTGCGCGCGTTCAACTCAGTCAAGAGGCGAGCGATGTCCCGCTTCTTGTTTACGATTGCCTTCGGGCTTTCCAAACCGGCCACCGTGTGGTTGAACCGCAATTTGGCCAAGGCATTTTGCTCCAATTCGATGCGCTCATTCAAATCGGCATCCGAGAGCTTCCGGATTTCTGCATTCTCAATCATCAGTGCGCGTAATCAGGGCGTACAACAAACTTGCATTTCACGGGAAGCTTTTGAGCTCCCAAACGGAGGGCTTCTTGGGCAGTGTCCAACGGCACACCGTCCACTTCAAAGAGGACGCGACCCGGACGAACCGGAGCCACCCAGTGGCTCGGAGCACCCTTACCCTTACCCATACGAACCTCTGCAGGCTTCGAGGTGATCGGCTTGTCCGGGAAAATCCGGATCCACACCTTACCCTCACGCTTCATGTAACGGTTGATGGCGATACGAGACGCCTCGATTTGCCGCGACGTAATGAAGCCGACCTCCAGGGTCTTGATTCCAAACGAACCGTACGCGATGTTCGCACCGCGCTGCGCGTTTCCACGCACACGGCCCTTCTGCATCTTCCGGAACTTGGTTCTTTTCGGCTGTAACATAACCTTGCTGTCTTTTACTTATTAGCGGCGGGGACGGCGTCCTCCTCCGGTGCGGCGTTCGTTGCCGCGGCGTTCGTTCGTTTTCTTCTGCGCAGGAACCGGCGACAAGTCGCGCTTGCCGTACACTTCGCCACGGCAGATCCAGCACTTCACCCCGATGCGACCGTAAGTCGTGTGGGCTTCCACCAACGCATAATCGATGTCTGCACGGAAGGTGTGCAATGGAATGCGACCTTCTTTGTACGACTCCGAACGTGCGATTTCAGCACCGTTTACACGACCCGCGATGTTCACCTTGATGCCTTCAGCACCCATGCGCATCGTGCCCGCGATGGCCATCTTGATGGCGCGACGATGAGAAATCCGCGCTTCGATTTGGCGTGCGATGCTCTCAGCGACGAGGCGCGCGTCCAATTCAGGGCGCTTGATCTCGAAGATGTTGATTTGGACTTCCTTGCCCGTCAACTTCTTCAATTCCTCGCGGAGCTTATCCACCTCCGTTCCGCCCTTTCCGATGATCACACCGGGACGAGCCGTCTTGATGGTTACCGTGACCAACTTGAGCGTGCGCTCAATGATGATGCTGGAAACGTTCGCTTTGCGCAAACGAGCCATCAAGTATTCGCGGATCTTTTCGTCCTCCACCAATTTCTCGGTGTAGTCCTTCCCGCCGTACCAGTTGGAATCCCATCCCCGGATGAAACCGAGGCGATTGCCGATTGGATTAGTCTTCTGTCCCATGGATTATTGCTTGGCGGAGTCTACGATGATGGTGACGTGGTTGCTGCGCTTGCGGATGCGGTGCGCGCGACCTTGAGGAGCCGTTTGGAGGCGCTTGAGCATGCGACCACCGTCGACAAAAATGTCGCGGACGATCAAATCGCTCTCCTCCGGACGTTGGCCCTCGTTCTTGGCTTCCCAATTGGCGATGGCCGAGCGGAGCAACTTCTCCAAACGAACCGAGGCCTCACGTGAGCTGAACTTCAAGACGTTCAACGCCTGGAACGCTCCCATGCCACGCACCGTGTCGGCGACGAGGCGCATCTTGCGCGGGGACGTCGGGCAATCGTTCAATTTCGCGATTGCCACGCTCTTCATTTCTTCTTTGCGCGCGTCAGCGGCAATTCTCTTACGTTTTCCCATGACAGATTAGCGCTTCTTGTCCTTCTTGTCCGCGTGGCCACGGAAGGTGCGGGTGGGTGAAAATTCTCCGAGCTTGTGACCCACCATGTTCTCCGTGACGAACACGGGGATGAACTGGCGGCCGTTGTGAACGGCGATGGTCAAGCCGACGAAATCCGGCGTGATGGTGCTTGAGCGGGACCAAGTTTTGATCACCGCCTTCTTTCCGGAAGCCTGCATGGCTTCCACACGTTGTACCAACTTGTAGTGGACAAACGGGGGTTTCTTGAGTGAACGAGCCATGGTGATTACTTCTTCCGACGTTCAATGATAAACTTGCTGCTGTTCTTGCGCTTGTTCCGCGTCTTGTAGCCCTTAGAAGGCAAGCCCTTGCGCGAACGCGGGTGACCTCCTGAAGAACGACCCTCACCACCACCCATCGGGTGATCGACCGGGTTCATCACAACACCACGGACACGCGGGCGACGGCCCAACCAACGCGAACGACCGGCCTTACCCGACACCTGCTGGTTGTGCTCTGAGTTGCTCACCGTTCCGATGACGGCCATGCACGTCACCAAGATTTGGCGCACCTCACCGCTGGGCAACTTGATGATGGCGTACTTGCCATCGCGAGCGTTCAACTGAGCGTATGAACCCGCGCTGCGGGCGATGCACGCTCCTTTGCCTGGGTACAACTCGATGTTGTGGATCACCGTACCGAGCGGAATGTCGCTCAAGTACATGCAGTGACCAACGTTCGGAATCGCATCCTTGCCGCTGTTGATGGTCATGCCAGGCTTCAAGCCGTTCGGAGCAACGATGTAGCGCTTTTCACCATCCGTGTATTCCACGAGGCAAATGCGCGCGCTGCGGTTCGGATCGTACTCGACCGTCAAAACCGTAGCTTCCATGTGCTTGTCGCGCTTGAAGTCAATCAAACGGTAACGACGCTTGTGTCCGCCACCGCGGTAGCGCATCGTCATCTTTCCGCTGTCGTTCCGGCCGCCCGTCTTCTTGAGGCTGCGGAGCAACGGCTTGTGCGGGGTATCGGTGGTGATGTCGTCAAACTTCGACAACACTTTATGACGCATACCCGGCGTAATGGGGTTGAATTTACGAAGTGCCATTTCCTCAGATGTTCTCGTAGAAGTCAATCATCTCACCTTCGCCAATGCTGACGATGGCTTTCTTGTAAAGGTTCGTGCGTCCTTTGACCATGCCGGTCTTCGTGTAACGCTGACGGGCCTTGCCGTCCACTCGAACCGTACGAACGGACGTCACGGTCACACCGTATTCCGCCTCGATGGCCTTCTTGATTTCGATTTTGTTCGCACCGAGAGCCACAACGAAACCATACGCGTTGTTGCGCTCTTGGTCCGTGGTCATTTTCTCGGTAATCAGGGGTTTAATCAGGATCTGCTGCATGGCCTTCCTTATTTGAGCAAGCCTTCGAGGACCTCGTGGGCATTGTCCACAAGGACGAGGGATTTGCAGTTCATGATGTCGTAGGTGCTCAAATCAGTCGCGACCATGACGCGGTGCTTGGGCAAGTTGCGGCAGCTGCGGTACACCGCATCGTTCACTGCTGGCAACACCAAGAGCGTCTTCGTGTCCGCCAGTTCCAAGTTTTTCAAGACCTGCGCGAAGGACTTCGTGCTCGGCTTGTCCATGGAAATGGCCTCAACCACCTTGATGGCTTCTTCCTTCGCTTTGTAGCTGAGGGCGCTGCGGCGAGCCAATTGCTTCACCTTACCGTTCAACCGGTGGGTGTAGTCGCGCGGCTCTGGACCGAAGATGTTACCGCCACCGCGGAACAACGGGTTCTTGATGGAACCCGCACGTGCGGTACCGGTGCCCTTCTGCTTCTTGAGTTTCCGAGTAGAACCGGAAACCACTCCACGGTGCAAGGTGTCGTGGGTGCCTTGGCGCTGAGCCGCCATAAAACGCTTCACGTCCAAGTAAATGGCGTGATCGTTGGGCTCGATCGCGAAGACCGCGTCGCTCAACGTAACGGACTTTGCCGTCTTGGAGCCGTCGGTGCTGTATACGCTGAGTTTCATTACGCGTTAGGCTTACGGATGATGATCATGGAACCTTTGTGTCCGGGAACGGCACCTTTGACGATGAGGACGCCCTCTTCCGCCATGACCTTCACCACTTCGAGGTTCTCGATGGTGACGCGGCCGTTACCCGTTTGACCTGCCATGCGCATGCCCTTGAAAACACGTGCTGGCGTAGAGGCTGCACCGACAGAACCCGGTGCGCGCAGGCGGTTGTGCTGGCCGTGCGTAGACTGACCGACACCGCCGAAGCCGTGACGCTTGACTACGCCTTGGAAGCCCTTACCCTTCGACGTACCGGAGATCGACACGAATTCGCCTTCCGCGAACACGTCATCGACTTTCAATTCAGCACCAGGCTGAAGCTCGTTATCGAAGTTCTTGAATTCCACAAGCTTGCGCTTGGGCGCCACACCGGCGCGCTTAAAATGGCCTTGCATGGCCTTTGAAGTGCGCTTTTCTGAGCGCTCTCCGAAACCGAGTTGGACAGCTTCGTAGCCGTCCTTCTCAAGGGTACGAACTTGCGTCACGACGCAAGGACCAACCTCCAGAATGGTGCATGGAATGTTCTTTCCAGCGGCACTGTAGATGCTGGTCATACCAATCTTCTTCCCTATGAGTCCGGGCATGATCGTTGATTATGATGATGATGGACTGACGCGCTGTCAGACCTTGATTTCGACTTCCACTCCACTCGGCAATTCCAAGCGCATCAGGGCATCGACCGTCTTCGAAGAAGAGCTGTAGATGTCAATCAATCGCTTGTACGAGTTGAGTTCAAATTGTTCCCGAGCCTTCTTGTTCACGTGCGGTGAACGAAGGACGGTGTAGATGCGCTGGTGCGTGGGCAGCGGAACTGGGCCGCTGATGACAGCTCCAGTGGCCGTAACCGTACTCACAATCTTCTTTGCCGACTTATCGACGAGGTTGTGATCGTACGACTTGAGCTTGATGCGAATTTTCTGCGTCATGATTTCTTCTTCTTGTCTTATCCCTTCGCGTCAGCGATGACTTTCTCAGCAACGTTGTTCGGTGCCTCAGCAAAGTGGCTGAAAGACATCGACGAGGTTGCACGACCTGAGGTCAACGTGCGGAGGTCCGTCACGTAACCGAACATTTCTGACAATGGAACCTTGGCGTTCACGATGGTCTTGCCCGCGCGCTCACCCGTTCCCTCGATGAGAGCACGGCGCTTGTTCAAGTCACCGATGACATCACCCATGTTTTCATCGGGGGTCACGACCTCCAATTGCATCATCGGCTCGAGGATCTTCGGCTGGCAGTGCTTCACGGCATTGCGGTAAGCCATCTTCGCGGCCAATTCGAACGAAAGTTGATCCGAGTCCACCGCGTGGAAGCTACCGTCAATGAGTTCGACGGCCATGCTGTCCATTTGGTAACCGGCAAGAACGCCGTTCTTCATCGCCTCTTCGAAGCCCTTCTGAACCGAGGGAACGAATTCCTTCGGAACGTTACCGCCCTTCACCGAGTTGGTGAAGACCAAACCGGGCTTCTCCGGGTCCGGCGACGGACCGATTTTCACGATGATGTCAGCGAACTTACCGCGACCACCGGACTGCTTCTTGTAGACCTCGCGGTGCTCGGTCGAGCCCGTAATGGCTTCTTTGTAGTTCACCTGGGGAGCGCCTTGGTTGCACTCGACTTTGAACTCACGACGCAACCGGTCGACGAGGACTTCGAGGTGCAATTCGCCCATTCCAGAGATGACGGTTTGGCCCGTCTCCTCGTCCGTGCGCACACGGAACGTCGGATCTTCTTCTGCGAGCTTGTACAAGCCGTTGGCCAACTTGTCCAAGTCGGCCTGAGACTTGGGCTCCACTGCGATTCCGATCACCGGCTCGGGGAAGCTCATGCTCTCCAAAACGACCTCATGGCCTTCAGCGCAGAGCGTGTCGCCCGTCTTGATGTCCTTGAAGCCGACCACTGCACCGATGTCCCCTGCTTCGAGCATGTCGATGGGGTTCTGCTTGTTCGAGTGCATTTGGAAGATGCGGGAAATCCGCTCCTTCTTGCCCGAACGCGTGTTCATGACGTAAGAGCCCGCGGGAAGCGTACCCGAGTAAGCCCGAACGAAGCACAAACGACCGACGAACGGGTCCGTTGCAATTTTAAAGGCCAATCCGGCGAACGGCTGATCCGGATCGGGCTTGCGGATGATTTCCGTCTCCTCATCGCCCACCGCGTGGCCGACGATGGCGTCGACGTCGTAGGGAGAGGGCAAGTACATCATCACCGCGTCCAACATGGTCTGGACTCCTTTGTTCTTGAACGCAGAACCGCACAAGATGGGAGTGATTTGCATGTTGATGGTCGCCATGCGGATGGCGTTCTCGATTTCGTCCTGGGTCAAGCTGTCCGGATCCTCGAAGAACTTTTCCATCAAGGTGTCATCCTGCTCAGCAACCGATTCGATCAACTTCGCACGGTACTCCTCAACGGTATCGAGGAGGTCGGCGGGAATTTCCACCTCCTCCCACGTCATGCCCTTGTCTTCCTCGTTCCAGATGAAGGCTTTGTTCTGGATCAAATCCACCACGCCACGGAAATCGTCCTCAGCACCGATCGGAATTTGCAACGGAACCGGATTCGCCCCCAACATCTCGCGAATCATCTTGAGCACGTTGAAGAAGTCGGCACCGGAGCGGTCCATCTTGTTCACGAAGCCGATGCGCGGAACCTTGTACTTGTCCGCCAGGCCCCAGTTCGTTTCCGACTGCGGCTCCACACCTGACACCGCGCAGAACAACGCCACCGCGCCGTCAAGGACGCGCAGCGAACGCTCCACCTCCACCGTGAAGTCCACGTGGCCGGGAGTGTCAATGATGTTGATGCGGTATTGGTTATCGCGGAAGCTCCAGAAGCACGTCGTAGCAGCGGACGTGATCGTGATGCCACGCTCCTGCTCCTGCTCCATCCAGTCCATCGTCGCTGCACCATCGTGCACCTCACCAATCTTGTGCGAGATGCCCGTGTAGTACAGGATGCGTTCCGTGGTGGTCGTCTTTCCCGCATCCACGTGGGCCATGATGCCGATGTTGCGGGTAAAATTGAGGTCTCTCTTTGCCATGATCGAGGCGATGTGTCAGTTCAATGAATCAGAAACGGAAGTGAGAGAATGCTTTGTTCGCCTCGGCCATGCGGTGCGTGTCCTCCTTCTTCTTGAAGGTGGCACCCTCTTCCTTTGCGGCCGCGATGATTTCGAAGGCCAAACGATCGGCCATCGTCTTCTCGTTGCGCTTGCGCGAGTACCCAATCATCCACTTCATCGCCAAGCTTTGGCGGCGTGCGTCGCGAATGGGTTGCGGGATTTGGAACGTCGCACCACCGACACGGCGGCTGCGCACCTCCACACCCGGAGTGACGTTTTCCAATGCCTTCTTGAACACTTCGAGGCCATCCTCCCCGGTGCGCTCTTGGACACGGTCCATCGCCTTGTAGAAGATGTCGAATGCGACGCTTTTCTTGCCGTCCAACATCAGGTTGTTCACGAAGCTGGTCACCAAAGTGCTGCCAAACCGTGGGTCAGGCAAAATC
>CAYMHW010000013.1:0-35371 GCA_964390365.1 uncultured Comamonadaceae bacterium
CCCGCGACCTCACTCCCTACACGAAATCCCACGCCCTCGCTTCATGGAATCGACTCCTCGCCCAACTGTCCTCCTGACCGCCCTCACGGCCCTGGCCACCACTGCAGCCGCCCAAACCCCGCTCGAACAAGTCGCCACGGACTTCGAACTGTTGGGTTGTTCGGTGACGTCGTTTTGTGGCGACAACATCCAGCAGTCGTTCCATTGGGGAACGCGGCAATTGGAGGCGGGATGGCCCGTGACTTCCACGACGCAATACCGCATCGCGTCCGTTTCGAAGGCGGTGGTGGCCACCGCATGTGCCCGGCTCGTGGAGTCCGGCGAGCTCGCATACGACGAACCCGTGGACGCGTGGTTGGGGTGGCCGTTGGTGCACCCGAGCCACCCGGAAGTTCCCGTCACGGTCGGGGACTTGCTCAGCCACCGGTCGGGGCTGCAGGACGGCACGGGGTACAGTGCATTCCTTGGGGCCACGTATGCGGCGGGGCCGGATGCGCCGCCGATTGCGGATTTGGTCTTGGAAACCGGCAGCGCCTTTACGAGCAACATGTGGCACAGCAACGCGCCCGGCAGCTACTTTCAGTACGCAAACGTCAATTACGGCATGCTCGCCACGGTGCTCGAAGCTGCGACGGGCATGCGATTCGACGCTTTGATGGACAGCCTCGTGCTGCATCCGCTCGACATCTCAGGTTCGTTCAATTTGGGGACGCTTCCCGACTTGGAGGAGGTGGCGACGTTGTACCGCAACCAAGGCGGGTGGACGCCACAAGCGGATGATTTCCTCAACAACCCGCCCGTCGCGTGGGACTTCTCCACATACGTTCCGGGGACCAATGGACTCGTGTTCGCCCCGCAAGGCGGATTGCGCATTTCAACGGAGGAGTTGGCGCGGATTGCTGCGGTTTGGGAAGACGGCGCATGGAATGGCGTGTCGATGTTGGGCGCTCAAGGGCTCGCGGCGCTGCACGAATCGGCTTGGACGACCAACGGCTCGAATGGCAATACGTATTACGGCCTGTTCAACAGCTGGAGTTGGGGGCTTCATCGGGCAAACTTGCACCCGGGGGACGCGTTTTTTGCAGACCAAACCCTATTCATCGGCCACCCCGGCGAAGCGTACGGCCTCATCTCGGACCTGTACCTCGAACCCGGCACCGGCTGGGGGTTCGCCTTTGCCACCAACGGGGCGTGGTCCGGATACTCCTTCGGCCAAACGAGCTGGTATGCCGTGGAAGAAGCGATTCACCAAGCCCTCGCGAGCGACCGAAACGCCTGCGCCAATGGCCTCAGTGTCCCCCTGGTCTCGGCTCCATCTGACGACGCGGTTCCCGCCTGGTTCGACCTCGGCGGTCGGCTCGTTTCCGTGGAAAATGCCCCCGCCGAACCGGGTGCGTTCGTGCGCGTCGCCGGAGGCGCAGCCAAATCCGTGCGACTCAGCAATTAAAAGATGTCCTGATTCGTCGGCATGTTCTTGCGCTGCACCACGTGGCGGTGCAGCTCCACCATGCCCTCCCGTTCCATGCGCTTCAGCAACCGGCTGATGACCTCGCGCGACGAGTTCAAATCGGTCGCGATTTCTTGGTGCGTGGTGCGCAACTCGTCCGTTCCGCGGGCTGCGAATTGCTTGTTCAGGTAGAAGATTAGGCGCTGGTCGAGGGACCGAAACGCGACTTGGTCGATCACCTCCAACGTCTCCTCAAACCGCGACCGGTACGTTTCCAACACGAAGTGGTACCAGTCCACGTATTCGCGCATGAAGGTGTCCATGTGCTCGATGGGCAAGGCCAACGCTTCCACGTCCTCCTCCGCCGTGCTCTTGATGATGGAAGCCTTGCGTTGCGTAGCACAAATCATGCTCAACGCACACGCCGTGCCGGGCTCGAGGTAGTAGAGGAAATGTTCCCCGCCGTCGAGTCCTTCCTTGTAGAGTTTTGCGGTTCCGCTGAGGATGAGCATGGTCGAGCGGAAATACTGCCCGGTGCGCATCATGGTTTGGCCTTCTTCAAACCGAACAAGTTCGCCCAACGTGGCCAACTGAGCCCGCAAATCGGGGCTGAACATGGGGAACAGGCTGGCCAGCCGCTCCGCAATCACCATTTGTCTTCCGTCCACTGTCTTCAAATTCGTTCCAATCGGGAAAGATAACAAAAAGCCGTCCGCAGGTTTACCTTCGTAGCATGAGACCTGCTGCGCCCATCGGCTTCGCGCCGCCGCCCATTGATGAGGACACCATTGCTGCGGTTGCCGCGGTCTTGCGGTCGGGGTGGATCACGACCGGGCCGGAGGTGGCGGGGTTGGAAGCGGATTTGCGGGGGTACTTGCGAGCGGATTCGGTGGGGTGCTTGGGGTCGTGGACGGAGGCGGCGGAGTTGGTTTGGCGGTGGTGGGGCTTGGGGCCGGGGGACGAGGTAATCGTGCCGGCGGTGACGTTTGCGGCGACGGCGAACGTGGTGCTGCATTGCGGAGCGGTGCCGGTGGTGGTGGACGTGGATCCGTCGGATTGGAACGTTTCGGCGGCGGCCGTTGCGGCGGCGATGACGCCGAGGACGAAGGGGGTGATGCCGGTGGATTTGGGGGGATGGCCCGTGGATTATGCGGCGATTCGGGCGGTGGTGGAGGCGGCTCGGGCGGACTTCCATCCGTCCAATCCGGTGCAGGAACAGCTGGGCCGCCCGCTCTTTTTTGCAGACGCGGCGCACAGCTTCGGAGCGGTCTACGCTGGGCGGCCCGTGGCGGAGCAGGCGGATTTCACGGCCTTCAGTTTTCACGCGGTGAAGAACTTCACGACGGCGGAAGGCGGGGCGGTGGTGTGCGCCTTGCCCGACGGGTTCGATCGGGCGGAGATCTTACGGTGGATGAAGGTTTGGGGGTTGCACGGGGCGACGCGGGATGCACTGGCGAAGGCGCGCGGGGGGCAGTGGGAATACGATGTGGTCGGGGCGGGGTACAAGTGCAACATGACCGACCTGCAGGCCGCCATCGGCCGGGCACAGTTGCCGAAGTACGCGGCGCAGTTGGAGGAGCGGGCTGAACTCGCTCGGCGCTACGACGAGGGATTCCAGGGGTTAGAAGGCGTGCAGTTGCCGCCGCGGGAGGACGCCACACGCCGGTCCGCGTTTCACTTGTACGCCTTGCATTTTCTGGATTGGCGCGAGGAACAACGGAACGCGCTCATTGAGCGGCTGAAGGCGGACGGCATTCCGACCAACGTGCACTTCATTCCGTTAGCGCGGCTTACGGTGCACCGCGACCGCGGGCTGCGCCCCGAGGATTTCCCCGTGGCTGAGCGGCATTTCCGAGGCGCCCTTTCCCTGCCGTTGCACACGGCGCTGCAGCGGGATCAGCAGGATTGGATCATCGAACGCGTGGTGCACCACGCCACGGCGTTGGGAGGATGAGGCGCGTCATCGACTTCGTGCTGGCGGCCCTCGGACTTCTCGTGGTGGCGCCGTTGGTGGTGGGGCTGGCGGTGTGGATTCGGCTCGACAGCCCGGGCTGGCCGTTTTACAGCCAAACCCGCATCGGCCGCAACGGCCGGCCGTTCCGCCTGTACAAGCTCCGTTCCATGCGGCCCGTGGACGGGCTCGAGAGCGGGCTGACCCACGGGAACGACGACCCGCGCATCACCCGGGTGGGCCGCTGGATGCGCAGGACGAAGCTGGACGAGTTGCCGCAGCTGTGGAACGTGGTGCGGGGGGACATGGCGCTCGTGGGCCCGCGGCCGGAGGTGCCGGAATTTGTGGCGCGGTACACGGAGGAGCAGCGGGAGGTCCTGCGCGCGCGGCCGGGGCTGACGGATCCGGCGAGTTTGGCGGCCTTCGACGAGGGGGCGGAATTGGCGGCCGTTGAGGACCCGGAGGCGCATTACTTGGAGGTCATCATGCCGCGGAAAGTGGCGGACCAAATCGCCTACCTGCGCTCCCGCACGTTGGCTTCCGATGCCGCGCTCATCGCGCGCACGGTGCTGCGAATCTTTCGAACCGGTTAGTCCCGATCAGGCGTCCCCCACCCCACCGTCAACTCGTCGAGGTGCTTCGCGAGGAAGTGGCGCTCCGCCCGAATCAAGGCGAGGCTGACGAACCGGATGAGCCGCTCGAACCCGAGTGCGGGTGGGGCAATCTGGGGCTGCTCGGAGGCGGGGAGGTCGAGCCAGGAATGGATTTGGTCTGGTGCCAACAGCGCCCCCTGCGAAAACGGATCGATGTAGCACATCACGGCCCCATGCGGCGCCTCCTCCGTCGGCACGCTCATCCCATCGCACAAGCACAGCATGAAGTGATGCGGGCTGTCCACCACGTGCACGTCCAAATCCAGCGACCGCGCCAACGCCCAGTACAAGAAGCCGATGCCCAGCGCGTTCCCCTGCTTCCGCTCCATCACCTCCCCCACGAGCGCATGCCCCGGCCGCAACGTCGAACCGGCCGCGCGCCCGAATCCGAGCACATCGAACAGCATGTGGTTCACCACCTGCAACCGCTCGAAGCTCGTCAGGTCCTCGTTCAGCTCCAACCAAACCGCGCGCCGCAACTGCTCGAAGTCCTTGCGAACCCGCTCCGCATCGACCTTCGGCTGCACCGCTTCGTGCACGATGAGCGCCGCCTCCACCGGATCATGCCCCTCCCCAAACACCCACTCGAGCGTCCGCTCCCTCAAGTGCTCGAACCGCAATCCGTGCACCACTTCGTCGAGGCGGCTGGCGTGTTCGTCCGCCAAGAGCGATTCCGCTCGGTGGCGTTCGAGCAACGGCAACACGGCGCTGCCCCGCTCCATCAGCCGCTCCCGCACGTGGCTGTACACCCCTTCGTCCGGGTCGTCCAACAATTGGATCAGTGCGTGGATTTCGTTCAGTTGCATCGGTTCCAAAACTAACCGCAGCCTCTCCGTGCTCGCGCTACCTCGCGGTGCGTTTTCCAACTCCGGATGTTGAATGCGCTTCAAGAATTTCATTCCCTGAACCTTACCGTTCCGCCGTATCTTGGAACATGGTGAAACGACGCCCTTCCCGCTACGCTTCGCTCGTCCCTGAGCGCGACCGGTTGTTTTATGCGTTTTGGGCCACGGGCGTCTTCTTGGTGGCCATTTGGAGCGTCTACGGGTTGAATGAGTTGATGGAGCTGGGCTGGCGCCAATTCGGCGTTCACCCCGGCGAGGGGGCCCGGTGGACGGGCATATTCACCTATCCCTTCCTTCACGGCGACTTGAAGCACCTGTGGAACAACACCGCCACCTTCTTCACGCTCAACACGTTGCTGTTTTATTTCTACCGAAGCATCGCCCTGCGCGTTTGGCTCCTCCTTTACCTCATCAGCGGAGTGGGCTTGTTTTTCATCGGCGAAGGCGGCAACCACATCGGCGCGAGCGGCATCATCTACGGACTCGCCGCCTTCTTGTTTCTGAGCGGCCTGATCCGGCATTCCGAAAACCTCATGCGGGTGTCGCTGTTGGTGGCGTTCCTCTACGGTGGAATGGTTTGGTGGATGCTGCCGATTGAGGAGGGCGTCAGCTGGGAGGGGCACCTGTCGGGCGCGGTGACGGGGTGCCTTTTGGCGCTCGCTTATCGGAGCCAGGGTCCAGTAGACGATGAGGAGTTCTTTCCTGAAGACCAAACCAGCCCCCTCCCCCGCTGGTGGGCCGTCCACCACCCCGACGACCCCGAGGTCATCGCGCAATTCGGCCCGCACGCCTTCGACGAGCCCGAGGAGCACTCCTCCTCCGCTCACGAAGCCCCCACCCAAGTCCGGTACACCATCGTCCCCTCCAAACGCAACGAAGCGAAGCTTCGGTCAGGTCCCGATGCTCCGCTTCGTGGAAGTTCCCGGCCGGCCGGGAAACCCGATTGATTACGAGTTCAACATCACCGGCATCACCAGCATCAACAAGTCCTCGCCCTCGTCGCTGCCATCGACCGGTCGGATGATGCCTGCGCGGTTGGGAGCGGACATTTCCAAGGAAACCTCCGTTGAATTCAGGTTATTGAGCATGTCGATGAGGAACCGGCTGTTGAATCCGATTTCCATGTCCTCTCCCGTGTAGGAGCAGTTCAAGCGTTCGCTCGCCTCGTTGGCAAAGTCCAAATCCTCTGCGTTCACGGTCAATTCGCTTCCCGCAATGCGCAACCGCACCTGGTGCGTGGTCTTGTTCGCAAAAATGGAAACCCGACGAATGGCCTGCAAGAAGCTCGTCCGGTTGATGACCATGCGGTTCGGATTGTCCTTGGGAATGACGGCGTCGTAATTCGGGTACTTGCCTTCGATCAAGCGGCACACCAATTTCACGTCGTCCACTTCGAACGAGGCGTTGCTGTCGTTGTAACTCAAGGCCACCGACTCGGCGTGCGAGGCGGCGTTCTTCAACAAGTTCAGCGGCTTCTTCGGCACAATGAACTGAGCCGATTCAGACGCAGAAATGTCCGTGCGCGCATACCGCACCAACCGGTGCGCATCCGTCGCCACAAACCGAACGCTGTCGGGATAAAACTCGAAGAAAATGCCGCTCATCACCGGACGCAAATCGTCGTTGCCTGTGGCGAACAGCGTGCGGTTGATGGCCATCAGGAGCGCATCCGCGGACATGTTGATGGCCGTGGCGTCCTCCAGCTCCGGCAATTGCGGGAACTCATCGCCGTTGGCGCCCGTCAGCTTGTACTTGCCTGCATCGCTGATCAGCTCGATGCCGTACGTGTCCGTGTCCACTTTAAAGGTCAACGGAATGTCTGGGAAGGCCTTCAGGATGTCCAACAACATCTTCGCCGGAATGGCAATCGAACCCGTATCCTCGGATTTCACCTCCACCTTGACCGTCATGGTCGTTTCCAAATCACTGGCCGAAATCACCGCCTCACCCGGCGCCACCTCGAACAAGAAATTGTCCAGGATGGGGAGGGTGTTGTTGCTGCTCAACACACCACTCAGGACCGACAATTGGCGCAGCAAGTGACTGCTTGATACGATAAAATGCATGGTTCTAAAATGAGTTTCAAAGATGCTTCAACTTTGGCAAAGGCAAGCCAAATCCCAGCAGGGAATGCCCTGTTTTTTTCCACATGCAACGCATTCGATGCCCAATGCGTCTTCCTGGCGATTGAACTTCGGACGAAATGGCGGATATTCGTCGAAAATTGCCGAGGTTTGGCATGCACCAACGAATGAAATTCAACTTACGATGAAAGTACGCACCTTGCTGATGGCCTTTGGTTTGGCCTGTTCCTCCCTCGCTTTTGCTCAATCCGACTCCTACGTGGGCACGGTCACCGAGGAGTTGATTGACATCACCATCTCGCAAAGCACTTCGCGCGATCAATTAGCGCGCATGCAGCGGGATTTGTTCGAACAAGGCATCACCTTCCGCTACGATAACATCGAATGGATCGAAGGCGAATTGGTCTCCATCACGGTGGGATTGAAGGACGCCGAAGCCGGCATCTCGGAAGTGTTCAGCACGCAGGACCTCGGCGGCAGCACGACTGCCATCCGCGTGTTCATGGACCGCTCAGAAAATGCTCCCACGCCGATTTACGTAGGCGAGGCGAACGCCAAGCAGTGATTCAACTGAGCTGAGAAAGCACCGCGTCTCGGACGCGCTCCACTTCGATGGACTGTCCGCACAAAAAATGCCCTTCGGGGCATTTTTTGTGCCCGTGTGCGCCGCACGGACGGCACGCGAGCGGTTGCTGCGTTTCGATGACGACGCTGTGGTCGCTCAACGGGCCAAATCCAAAAGCCGGAACGGTTGAGCAATACAGCGCGACGGCGGGCCGGTTGCAGGCGCTCGCGAGGTGCAACGGGGCGCTGTCATTTGACACCACGCTACCGGCCTGGGCCACGATGGCAATGGCTTCCGCAAGGGACGAGCGCGGGGCCGTGCGGTGCAGCCGCGGGTGGGCGGCGGCGCGTTGTTTGATGCTGTGCAACAGGGCGTCGTCGCCGGGGCCGCCCATGAGGACCACCGGGATATCGGGGCGCGTGCGGGCGAGGGCTGCAATGAGCGCCACCCACTTTTCTGGAGGCCACTGCTTCGTGAACCATTGGCTTGCTGGTGCGAGGACGATGGCCCCGGACCAAGCGACGGGTGCTTCAGCTCGGGGATACAAGCGCGGTGCCTTCCGCGTGGGACACCAAGGGGCGATGAGCTCGTGATTGCGCTCGACTTCGTGCGCCTCCCCTTGCAGGACGTGCTTCACCCGGCGCGTGAATGCGAACGACCAGGGGTTGCTGGTGAAGCCCGCGCGAACGGCAGCTCCGGAATAGGCCGTGAGCAAGCCGGAGGAGGCGTGGCGGTGCGGGTTGATGACCACGTCGTAGCGGGTGGCGCGGACCGCGCGCATTTCGCGCAGGAGCCGCAGGTAGCGGGGCTTGGATTTGTCCCAAACGCGCACTTCGCGAACAAAGGGGTGGTCGTCAAAGAGCCGTTCATTGCCCTTGCGCACCCACACGTCAATGGCGGCATGCGGCCACGCGTGGTGCCACGTTTCGAGGAGGCCCGTGAACAAAATGACGTCGCCGATGAACGCGGGCTGGACGAACAGCACCGAATGGACCACCGGCAGGCCGGCTGCGGTTTGGGGGGGTGCAACCTCGGACATGTGGCGAAGATAGCCCTACCTTTCGGCCCATGGCGCGGTGGATTGCATTGGACTTTGGAAAGGCTCGGACCGGGATTGCGGTGACGGACGACAACGCAATGATTGCCAGTCCGTTGGAGACGGTTGATTCGCGCTCAATCTGGGATCGGCTGTCCGCGTTGGTGGCCGAACGGCCGTGTGCGGGATTCGTCTTGGGCGATCCGGGCGCACTGACGGACAGTTCAGCGGGCATCGCGGAATTGGAACAGGGCCTTCGGAAACGGTGGCCTCACTTGCCCGTGCACCGCGTTGACGAATCCTTCACGTCGCGCGAAGCCCAAGCGTCTTTGGTGCAAGGCGGCATGCGGAAGTCCAAGCGCCGGGAAAAGGGTGCGCTGGACAAAGTGGCCGCCGCGCTCATCCTCCAGCGCTTCCTCGATGGGCACGATGCGCTCGACTTCAGCGCCCTGAATCGCCCGCGATCCAAACGCTGAAAATCGGGGCGTCCGTGCCTTGGGCACACCACCCTTCGCGGACCGCATTCCAATCCCCCCAAGCCGCCAAGTGCTCCACGCGTTCTTGCGGCGTGGAGTGCGGGGTCAGCCGCTCGATCAGATTTTGGAGAAAGGCTTCTTCCTCCGAATGCTGGGCGCGCCAAGCGCGACGGACCTTTCCGGCCGCCCCTTCAAAGGCCTTTTCCATTTTCGTGACGGCCGCTCGTGCCGCGCCTTCGAGGGTGGGGTCGAGCGGCTTGACTTGGGCGACGAACTCCTCCGCCCAAGCGGGGAAATCCCAAGAGGGCAAGTAGGATTGCGCACCTTGGACGCAGGCCGCCTGCCAGCGCGATTCGAGGCCTTGGGCGCCTTCGCTGGGATGCCAGTTTTGGCCTTGAAGCCAAGCCCATTCTTCCGCGGAAATCGCTACGCCGCCATCGCGCAACTCCAGCCGCGGGAAAGCCAGTCCATGGTGGGCGAACGCCTCCGTCAGCTGCAGCCAATACGCGAGCTCGCTCGGACCGAGGAACACCGCCTCATTCCCCAAGAGCCACTCTTGGTAAAGCGGGCGCAAGGCCGCGTTGGGGCTCCAACGCGATTCGGAGGCGACGGATGAAGCCTCTGCGGGTGCGAGGGTCCAGCGTCCATCCACCGGGGCGATGCCCTCGGGGGTGCGCTCCAGCCGCACGCGCTCGCCCGGCCGCAACTCGAACAGGGCCACGTCGCGGGGAAACAGGCCGGGCCTCCATCCGGCTTGTTCGAGGTGGGCGGTTTGGCGTGCCAACGCTTGGCCGATGCCTTGCCCGCTCAACTCCGCCTCCCACAACGGCGCCGCCCACGCTTTGAGGGTCGGGTCGTCGGCGTCCAAAACGAGCACCCCGTCCTCCCCAAACCACTCATGAACCCAGCGAAACGCGGCTTCTCCGAGCGTTTGGGAACGGTCAAGCGCATCGAGGACCGGACGGCGCCATGATTCCGAAAGCCCCACCGCCGCCGACCAGTCGCGGGCAGCCGCTCGTGCGTCCCCATTCAATTCCCAACGCCCCACCGCCCCAGTGCACGCCGATTCCGGCCAAGCCCACTCCCCTCCTGCCCCGTGAACGCTCGGAAAGTGCCGCACTTCATCCCAGTCGTGATCTTCCGATGCCAACCAGAACACCACAACCGGTGCCTCGGGTTGCAACCGCGCGCGGCGTACCATGCTCATGATCTTCAAATGGAAAAAGGCGGGGCCGCCTGCAGCGACCAATTGGTGACCTGCGGTCCATGTGGATGCCCCCTCGGCCAGTCGCTTCAACGCGGCGGGCGGGGTCAGCCCGTACGCCGTGTACCGCGCGCGCATCGCCTCCGCCAACTGCTCCCGGGGGACTTTCCCTGAAGGGGACGACGGGGCGGCAAACGATTCCGGTTGACGCAAATAGGCGCCCGCCAGCGTTCGCTCCGAAGCACCGCAATCGCGCTGCAAATACGTGTGACCGATCATGCCGCAAAGGTAGCGGCGTTCGCCCTCAACGAATCAACGTCAGCATGCCCGATTCTTCGGCGCGCCTGCCATCCACCTTCATCTTCAGCTTCCAAACGTACATGCCAAACGGAACGGGTTTGCCCTTTGAATCCAGGCCATCCCACGCCACCTCGTCCACCTTACTCGCTTCGTACAGCAACTCCCCCCACCGGCTGTACACCTCGAAGGAGAGCAATTCGCCCCGGTTGATGACCGGTGCAAATGCGTCGTTGTCGCCATCCCCATTGGGCGAAAAGGCGTTGGGCACGAACCACGCCACGTCTTCCACCGCTTCCCCTGCCGCCTCTTGCTCGTCCCCTTGGGGTCCCTTCACGTCTGCCACTTCTTCCGGTTCGTCGGGAGCCCATTCCAGTTCGAAGGCATCGACGAAGTAATAGGCCAGTTGGGGATTTCCCCCTTCGACCACCTCGAACTCCACCGCATCATCCGGGGCAAACACGCCGATGGTGAAGTGATTCCAAGCCGCGGTCGCAGTGAATGTGAACGCGATTTCCTCCCACTCGCGGTTGTAAAACGGCGCGTTGAGTTGGAATTGGGTTTGCAGATTCAAAGGGGCCAATCCCGCTTGGACCGGTTCTCCCACCGTGCAGGCCAACCCCAATCCGCTGACCGCTGCCCCTGCGGGAGAAAACGCTGTGACTTCCCCATTCGTCAAGGCAAAGCGAAAGCGATAATGTTGTCCCGGCACCAGCGACTCACTGAACCGGCCGACCACGTACTCCCGACGGTTCGCCCCATCGGTGGTGGCCGCGGTGAATCCCATCACGCCCTTCCCCTCGTACGCATCCACCATCGCCAGCGGGGTCTCCGGCAGGTCGCCGCCACCCGAACCGTCCTCGTGGAAAAAGTCCGGACTCGCCTCGGCGCTCCCCGCGTTGCCCCATTGTGGCGATAGGAACCACTGCGCCGGCGCCGACGGGGCGGTCGAGTAATCTTCGAAACTGCCGTTGAGAACGGCCGGGGCTTGAGCCAGCGCGGAAGCCGACAGCCCCCCCAAAATCAGGTAAAGCCCGCTGCGAAGGAAGTTGTTCATCCCGCGTAAGGTACGCATTTCTGCAAAAGAATGCGGGGAGTCCGCGTTCGGACTCCCCGCACCTTAACCAAAACAACTTGAACCAAATCATCTTCGTGCAACCGGTGAACCGCCGGTGTTGCTTGCACTACACACATAACACGCACGAAGACGCGATTTGTTGCACCAAGACCATGCCAAAATCTGCTAACGCCCCGGACCGATGCGCCGGCTCACGTGAAGGCGCAACGAAATCGGCTGCACTTCCGCCGGGCGCCACGTCAAGGCCGCTTCTGCCGACCACAGACCGGAAAATCCCGGTGCCCCGCGCCGACGCGTTCCCGCCCAAGCATGACCAACGCCCATGCGCATTACGGGCTGCCACGCCCCACCGAGCTGGATTTGCGTGATGATCGGAGCGTCGAGATCCTCGGGTCGGGCAACGCGGTGGTGCGGACGATCCGCGTTCCAGCGCTCCAATCCGAAGGAAAGCGTCACCGGCGTGGCGTGGAACCACTCCGCTCGAAGCAAGGCGTGCGCCCCCCATCCGATGGCGCGCACGCGCTCCAACCCCACCGCCACCGTGTCCGTCTCCACTCCGATGTCAAAGCGCTGGCGGGTCACCGCCCAAACCGACTCCGCATCGCGCGGCAAAAACCCGATCAACGAGTCCGGCAACGCCTCTCCCCAATCGCTCACGGACATCGTTTGTGCTTCCACCGCCCATCCGAAGCCCCAGGGACGCTGACCGGGCCGCGGCATGATTTGGGCCCAGCCCAACCCCACTCCCGTCGGCGGCCACCCCCGCGCAAATCCATCCAACCCGTCCGAAACGCCGCCTAGCGGAACCCGACCGAGGGCGTAGACCGCGTTCCAATTGGGGGCCTTGCGCTTGATGGGACGCCGCTCATCCGGTCCCGGCAAGTTCCAGCCGAACTGCCAGCGACGCGGATGCGAAACGGTGTCGATTTCGACGGAGGCTTGGACGCGGATGATTTGGCCATCCACAAAAATGGAATCCACGGAAGACCCAGCGAAAGCCGGCGCCCACGCCAACATCGCCACACACCCCAACATGAACCTCGGCACGCGCATCGCCGCCGAACTTATCGCTTCCCCATCAATCTTCCACCTCGACGGCCGCGGAAATTACCCACAACTGGAATTCACTGGGCGTGGATTGCAAGGTTGGCGAACCGACCGAAGCCACTTCCAACGGCGGAAACTCCGAGCGGTTCGGCAGCGGGTCCACGCGATCCGGACGCGGCACCACCGGAGATTCCTCGCGCACCTCGGGCACGGTAACCGGCGCAGCGACCGGCGCGGCCACCACCACGGCCACCTCCTCATACGGCTCGAGCTCTGGCAACGCCTGAACCCCAGCAACCGGCGCATAGTCCGATGGCACCGCACGTTCGGTCCAGCCCCACACCGCGCCCGCACCGACCGCGAGCGCCAACGCCGCCCCGCTCACCCGCCGGGCCCATTTCATGCGCGTCAACCGCCCCATGACTGCCGACTCCACCGCGGGCGGTGGGGCGACTTCATGGCCTTGGTATTGGTCGTGGATGTATTGTTCGAAAGCGTCAAGTTTCATGACTCCGTGGTCTTAAGGGCAGTGAGGGACATGTGAGCGAGCACGTCTTGGAGGTACTTGCGCGCTCGTGAAAGCTGGCTTTTCGACGTGTTGATGTCAATCTCCAGCATCTCGGCAATTTCCTTGTGGCGGAATCCGTCGATGACGTAGAGCTTGAACACCGTGCCGTAGCCTGTGGGCAGTTGAGCGATCGCGTGGTCCAATTCTTCTCGGGTGTAGTCCAAATCCTTGAACGCTTCCAAGTCCGCTGGGGTTGCATGCACCTCATCGATGTCCGCGTGATGCGCATGTTTCAGCTGGCGCCGGTAATGCGTAATTGCGGTGTTCACCACGATGCGACGCAACCAACCTTCGAAGCTGTGGTTGCGCGAAAACGTGTTGAGGTGGCGAAAGATCTTCACCCAAGCGTCTTGCAAGACGTCCTCGGCATCCTCACGGGAATTCGTGTACCGCAGCGACACCGCGAAGAGCATCCCGCTGAAGCGGCGATACAGTTCGCGCTGCGCCCGGGATTTGCCCCGTTTGCACGAATCGATGAGTTCGAGGAGTTCTTGGTCCATGGTCGCTCTCCCTACTGAACGCCTGTGGGAGGTGGGGGGTTGCTTGGTGGCGGGGCGAATTTGGCCTTTTTTAAACGAATTGCTTTCGGTCCAAATCCAACCACTCCAACGCCGCGCCCGCGAACAAGTCGTCCACCACCTCCGGCGCCAAGCCCATCTCCTCAATGAACGCGCCGACCTCCAAATCGCCCAACGGGAACGGGTAATCCGTGCCCAAGCACACCCGCTTGCTGCCTTGCAGCGCGAGGATGTACCGCAGCAAATCCGCGTCGTGCGTGATGCTGTCCACCCAAAACTTGCCCACGTATTCCCGCGGGTTCACCGGGTTGTCGATGGCCACGAGGTCCGGGCGGCAATTGAAGCCGTGCTCCACCCGCCCGAGGGTCGTGAGGAACGAGCCGCCCGCGTGGCTGAGCATCACCCGCAAGTGCGGCAACTGCTCCAGGACACCCCCGAAGATGAGGGAGCACGCCGCCCGCGACGTTTCCGCCGGCATGCCCACCAGCCAAGGCAGCCAGTACTTTTCCATTTCCTGCTTGCCCATCATGTTCCACGGATGGATCATCACCGCCATGCCTTCGTCAGCGCACGCTTGGAAGAAGGGGAAGAATTGCGGTTCGCTCAGGTTGAGGCCGTTGATGTTGGAGCCGATTTGGACGCCCACGTGGCCGTTCGCTTTCGCCCGCTTCAGCTCTTGAATGGCCAAATCCGAATCCTGCATCGGCACCGTCGCCAGCGCCACGTAATGCCGCGGGTGCCGCGCCACGAGCTCGCTGAGGTGATCGTTCAGGAACTGCCCGATTTCCAATGCGTCGTGCGGCTTTGCGTGGTAGCTGAACATCACGGGAATGGTGCACACGACCTGGACTTGCGTGTTGAACTGGGCGTATTCTGCGATGCGTTCGGTTTCGTCCCAGCAGTTGCTCGCGATTTCACGGAAAAAGCGGTCGCCTTGCATCATTCGAGCGAATCCGGGCCGGCCGGGTTCGAGGTGAATGAAGTTGCCGTATCCAAACTTCTCGGTCCAGCGCGGGAGCCGTCCGGGCAGGATGTGGGTGTGGGAATCGATTTTCAGCATGGGTCGATTGCGGCCGTTTCCGCAGCGCGCCGCAATTTAGTGAAGCGGGGCTTTGTGGACGCGGCGGAGGTCGAGGCGGTTGACGGGGTGGATGGTCCAGCCCTGTACATCGTTCCGAACGAAGTGGGTGACGCGGTCGTGGAAGAGCGGGATGACCGGCAGGTCGTGGGCGACGAGGGCGTCCATGGTGGCGTAGGCCGCGAGGCGGGTGGAGTCGTCGTCGGTGCCAAGGGCCTCGGCGTAGAGGGCGTCGAAGGCGTCGTTGGCGTAGTGGGTGTAATTGGGGCCGGCGGGGGCGAAATTGCGTTGGAGGAACAAGCCGAGGAAGTTCTCCGCGTCGGGGTAGTCCGCGAGCCAGGACTTGCGGAACAGGAGGGCCTCGCCTTGGGCGACGCGTTCGCGTTGGGTGCCGGGCGAGAGGACGTCGATGGCGACTTCGAGTCCGAGGGCGCGCCATTGGTGCTGCAGGGCGGCGGCGAGGTCGGTGTAGTCGGAGGTGGTGCTGAGGGTGAGGGGCGGGATGTCCGTGCCGTCGGGGTGGCCGGCGGAGGCCAAAAGGGAGCGGGCGGAATCGATGTCGAAGGTGGGCGGCACGTGGGGCGGCATGCCGGGCAGGGTCGGTGGCGTGAAGCGTTCGGTGGGCAGGACGGCGCCTCGGCGCAGGTGGGTCGCGATGGCGGTTCGGTCCGTGGCGAGGGAGAGGGCGCGGCGAACGCGCGGGTCGAGGAGCGGGTGGCCCGCGCTGGTGGGCAGGTTGGGGTCGACCAGGATGCCGATGTAGTCGGTTTTGAGGAAGGGGACGGTTTCGAGTCGGAATTGGCCTGAATACGCGCCATTCAACTCCCCTTCTTCCGTGAGCAACTCCTCCAAATACGCCGCATGCAGCCCGCTCATGAAGTCATAACGCCCCTGGATGAGCCCCTGGAATTCAGCCCCCATGTCCGCCGCAAAATCGATGTGCACGGCCTCCAAATACGGCAGCTGCCGCCCCGCCTCATCGCGCTCCCAATACCGCTCATTCGGGTGCAACACGCACGCCACGTCCTCGACCCACCACTTCAACTTGAACGGCCCCGACCCCACCGGATGCGCCCGAAAATCCCGGCCGAAGTGCGCCACCGCCTCCGGCGCCACCACGTTCGCGTAAGCCGTGGCGAGCAACCCGAGGAACGGCGGAAACGGCTCCCGCAAGTGGAACACCACCGTGTCGGCGCCGCATGCCTCCACCCCGCCCCCCGGCGCGTCCTCATCCAGCGGCTCCAAGATCCACCCGCCGCTCGACGCCACTTCCGGGTCGCGCAGCCGGTTCAGGCTGTACACCACGTCCTGCGCCACCACCCTGCGTCCGTGTTCGAGCCCCGGAACCTCCGGGGCAGCTGCAAACCACGCGTCCTCCCGGAGCACGAACACCGCGCGGCGCCCGCCGTCTTCCCACCACCACGTGCGCGCCACCGATGGCTGGATCGACAAGTCCGCCGCCAACTCCACCAACCCGTCGAACAATTGATCCACCACCCACATCGGTTCGAGCGTGCGCGCGTGCGCAGGGTCGAGCGATTGAAGGCCAGCACTTTCGTTGTACCGGAACACCCGCGGGTCACTGACCGCCCCTCCACCGCAACCGAGGAGCAACGCCATGCCAAGGGTCCAAATCACGCTCTGCTTCACACCCACAAAGTAACGGCAAACGTTCATGGACTTTCGCGGGGGCGGGCGGCATTGCAACGTAAGTTTGCAGCATGGCAGCGCTGTGGTCACTCAATCCTTATTTCTGGAAGTATCGCTGGCATTTGCTGGCGGGCATCCTTTTCGTGGCCTTGACGAACGTGTTCGCGGTGTACGCTCCGGCGCTCATCGGCGAAGGGGTGAATGCATTGAACGAATTGGAAGGCCAATACCTGGCTCCGTTGCGCGCGGGCGAGGTCGGCGTTTTCGACGAGGCGGCCGAAGTGGCCGTCCCCAGCACCTTGGAAACCGTGAGTTCGTGGTGGACTCAGGTGGCTCCACCGGTGCGTTCAGAGGACTTCAAGTCGAAGGAGGACGTGCTGAAATTCATCGCTTGGATTGCGATGTGGCAGGCGGTCCTTTACGTCATCGCCTACCTCATCAAGGGCTTGTTTTTGTTCATGACCCGGCAGACCATCATCGTCATGTCGCGGCACATTGAATTCGATTTGAAGGCGCAGATTTTCGATCAATACCAGCGCCTCGACACCGGATTCTACAAGGCCCACGACACGGGCGATCTGATGAACCGGATTTCGGAAGACGTCAGCCAAGTGCGCATGTACCTCGGCCCGGTGGTCATGTACACCCTGAACTTGGTGGTGTTGATTTCGCTCGTGGTTTCTGTCATGTTCTACATCGACTTGGAGCTGACGCTTTGGTCCCTTCTCCCCCTGCCGCTGATGTCCGTCGCCGTTTACGCCGTGAGCCGTCGCATCCAAAGCCAAAGCCACGAAGTCCAAGAACTGCAGAGTGACCTTTCTTCCTTCGTGCAGCAGCACATTTCTGGCATCCGCATCCTCAAGGCGTTCCGACGCGAAGCGCCCACTGCCGAGCGGTTTGCGGTGCAGTCCGACCGCTTCAAGGTCAGCACGCTCCGCTTGGTGAAAACCGAAGCGCTCTTCACCCCCATCATCGTCCTGCTGGTGGGATTCTCGACCATCCTCACCATTTACATCGGTGGACACCGCGTGATGGCGGGCGACTTGGAGCTGGGGCACATTTTCCAATTCGTGTTTTACGTAAACCTGTTGACCTGGCCGTTCGCTTCCGTGGGCTGGGTAACCACTTTGACCCAAAAGGCGGAAGCTTCGATGAAGCGCATCAACGACTTCCTCGAAGCGGAGCCCACCATCCAAATCGGTGGCTCACCGCTCCAACCCGCCAACGGTGAGCCGGTGTTGGCATTCCATTCGGTTTCTTACCGGTATCCCGACACCGGCATCCAGGCCTTGTCCGATGTGAGTTTCTCGGTAACTGCAGGCCAAACCCTGGCCATCACCGGCCACACCGGTAGCGGAAAATCGACCGCAGCCCAACTCGCGATGCGGCTCTTCGACCCCGATTCGGGGCGCATCACCTACCACGGCCAAGACCTGACACACCTCGACGTTCAAGCGTACCGCTCCAAGACGGGCTACGTGCCCCAAGACGTGTTCCTCTTCTCCGACCCGATTGGAGAAAACATCGCCTTCGGAGTGGATGACGCCTCGGAAGCGGCCGTCCAAGAAGCGGCCGTGGCAGCCCACGTGCACCACAACATCAAGGATTTCCCGAAAGGCTACGCCACGCAGTTGGGCGAGCGCGGGGTCAATTTGAGCGGAGGCCAAAAGCAACGCATCTCCATCGCCCGTGCCCTCCTCCGCCATCCCGAAATCCTCATCCTGGACGACAGCTTATCGGCGGTGGACACCGAAACCGAGACTCAAATCCTCGATGCCTTGAAGCAAGGCAGCCGCAACCAATCCGTCTTGATGATGAGCCACCGGGTTTCCTCCATTCGGCATGCCGACTGGGTCGTCGTTTTGAAGGACGGCCGGGTGGCCGAAGCGGGCAGTCCGGAGGAACTGGTCGCGGCAGGGGGCGTCTATGCGCAGATGGTGCGCGAGCAAGCCCTGAAGGACTAATCCCGCATCAATCGCATGCGGTGTTGAACCGCGAAAGGAACATCAACAGGTCGTCCATCGCGACCATGCCGTCCCCGCTCAGGTCGGCTTGGCAGTTGCTCATGCACGCGTAGTCGAAGAGGATGACCAGCAAATCAGAGACCGTGACCTGGTCATCGAAGTTGAAGTCGCCTGGGCACGGGTTGACTTCTTGTTCGGACAGCACGCCGTCGCAGTTGTTGTCGACGCCGGTTTGGTTGCCGGGAGCATTCGGGTGCACGAACGCGTCGTAATCGTCGCAATCGCCCGCGAGTCCCACAAAACCAGCCGGGCAGAAGCAATTCTCGACCTGGATGGTGGCATTGCCGTAACCGTCGCCATCGATGTCGCGGTACCACGGGCTCACTTCGAGTTCATCGTCGATGAGGCCGTTGCAATCGTTGTCATGGGCATCGCACATCTCAGGCGCCCCGGGGTAGGTGTAGGCTGATTGGTCGTAGCAGTCCAGCCCGTTCGGGGCGTAGCCCGGCTCCGCGGAACACAGCACTGCGGGATGATTGGGATCACCAAACCCATCGCCGTCGAGGTCCCGGAACCAAACGTCTCCACCATCGACGACCACCGAAACGTCCTCGCTCCACGACCATTCGACTTCCGTTCCCGTCACGACCACCTCCAACTCAACGGCCCCCAAAGCGGAAGCGATGCCTGTGACCGGAAACGTCCACGTGCCAACGCCGTAGGTGGTCAGCGGCAAACCCTCGACTTGAACCCCTTGCGGTTGACCGACCAAATCGATGGTGTACTCGATGCCGAGGTCCTTCGGGATGGAGATGGTGAGCTCCGCGGTGTCGGTTTGGCACACCTCAACCGAAGAAAACGCGGCCTCCACCCAACGAGGACGGACGATGTGCAGCCCCGAAGACATGGAACTCACGAGGATGTTCCCGGACGGCAAATCCGGATAATTCGACCACGACCCCGTGAACCCCACCGCATTCGACTCCGGGAACACGTCGAAATGCGCCACTTCATTCAGCATCAAACCGCCGAGCTCTTCGTACCGCAAGATGCGCAGGCCCGCCGTGTAATTCGACTGAAACACAAAGACCTCATCGGCGTACTGGTTGTGATCGCTCGCCGCAGTCGGACCGAAATGGGCGCCACCAAACGTCGCATCATCGAGGTCAGAAACATTCCACCACAGGGTCCGCGTGTTGAAACCGTATTGCTGCTCATCCAATTCGTCCCCAATGAGCAAGTGCTTTCCGGAGGGGAGCAAGAGGGGTTGGTGGGTGTACCCGTTTGACGGGTGCTGGCCGCTGCTTAGCACCACCACATCTTCCGGGTCTGAGGCGTCGAGCAGGGTCCAATTGGTGGGATGAGCGCAGGCGACGATTTGGGCTCCGAGGTGATCGGTGTCGGGACCGTCGTACGTGAAAGCCACGGCATCGTGGACGTATCCGGATTCGGCGTGCATCCCGACCAGCGCGGGCACTGCAGGATTCGAGAGGTCGAAGATCAACAGCCCGCCACCGGCCAAGTTCCCGCCCACCACATACAACCTGCCAGCCCCTTCATCCACGGCCAGGTTGTGGGCATCGCTGAAGGTGTTCAGCGTCGTCGTGGGCAGAAAGGTCTCTGGCGTGGAAGTCACCTCTCGAAGCATGTGCAGATCGAACACCTGCAATCCATGCGCGAACGCCTCGCTGACCACGTAAACATGGTGCCCGTAAACCTTCATGTCCCGCCACAAACTGCTCGAAGAAGCCGTGGGCAGCTTGCCCAGGTAGATGGGGTAGTAAGGATCCGTGACATCGATGAAGGCCAACCCGTTGTTCAGTCCGAGCAAGGCATACTCCCGCTCCATCTCCGCGTCGTACCACCCCCAAACGTCGTTCGCTCCCGATGCCGAGCAGGTGGATAACGGTACCAAGGCCAATTGGTCGATGCCGTCACAGGGATACGGACCAGCCATGCCGTTGATGCAGGGCAGCGTTTGGCCCATCAACTTGGTCGCGCCGAGCACACCCAATGCCAGCAACAACCCCGTCCATTGCATGCGGTTCACCTGTAACATTCAACCGGAAATTTACGCCACTCAACTGCAATAAACAACACCTCATCGAATGTACCCTGCGAATGAACCGCAGTCGGCCGTCCGCTGTTCTATTGCCATGTCAGAACGTAGAGTGGTGGTTACTGGGGGGACGGGCTTGGTGGGACGCAAGGTGGTGGATGCCCTGTTGGGTCGCGGATGGGAGGTGGTGGTGCTCTCGCGATCGGCCAAATCATCGCGTCGGACGGGATTGCGTTTCGGAATGTGGGATGGGCGTTCAAGCACGGGATTGACGGAGGCGTTTCGCGGGGCGAGGGCGGTGGTGCATTTGGCCGGTGAAAACGTAGGCCAACGCTGGACCCGCCGCGTGAAAGAAGCCATCCTCAACAGCCGCATTGACGGCGGAAAAGCGGTGCGGGAAGCCCTCGAATCCCTGCCTGAAAGCGAACGTCCGGCCTTGATTGCGGCCAGTGCCATCGGATGGTATGCTTCCTCCACAGAATGGCAAGACGAGCACATGCCCGCAGCACCCTCAGGTTTCCTGGCCGAAGTGGTCAAGGCGTGGGAAGGCGCCTTCGATGGCATCGCCACCCGCCACGTAACGTTGCGCATCGGCGTGGTGTTGAGCCGCGACGGCGGGGCGCTGGCTCAGTTGGAGCCGCTGTTCAAGTGGGGACTCGGTTCCGCAGTGGGATCGGGCAAGCAGTGGCAAAGCTGGATTCACGTGGACGATTTGGCCCGCCTGTTCGCCGATGCCGTTGAACAAGCGGATTGGGAAGGGGTGTACAACGCCGTGGCACCAAATCCAGTGACCAACCGCGAGCTCTCAGCGGAGTTGGCCAAGGCCATGGGCAAACCGTTCTGGGCGCCCGCCCCTCCTGGATTCGTGCTGAAAGCGGTGTTGGGCGAAATGTCCTGCATCGTGTTGGATTCTCAACGCATCCGTTCAACGCGCTTGAACGGTGCCGACTTCACCTTCCCCGAGCTCCCTAAAGCGCTCGCTGACCTCTACGCCTCATGAAACAACGCATCGCCTTGTGCTGGATGCGCCGCGACCTCCGGTTGCACGACCACCCCGCCTTGCACGGAGCGCTGACCTCCGGCCTGCCGGTTTTGCCGGTGTTCATCTTCGACCGGAGCATCTTGGACGCTTTGGCGAACAAGCGCGACCTGCGCGTGACCTTCATCCACCGGCAGTTGAGTGGATTGAACGAAGAGCTGCGCGCCTCAGGAAGTGGGATTTGGGGCCTGCATGCTTCCGCCACCATGGGTTGGGAGGAACTGCTGAGCGAATTGGATGGGCGAGGGTATGAAGTGGAATCGGTTCACGTCAACCGCGACTACGAGCCGTATGCGCAAGAACGCGATCGCGCCGTCCAATCGCTGTTGGAATCCCGAGGCATTGCCTTCCGCAGTTACCGCGACCACGTGATTTTTGAGCCGGAAGAAGTGCTCAAGGCGGACGGCACGCCATATACCGTGTTCACCCCATACAGCAAGCGCTGGTTAGCGAATGCACCGGAAAGCCGGCTGGAACCCGTCGACTCCGAGCAGCACCTCGGCGCGTGCTTGCAGGACGCTGCCATACCTTGGCCGACGTTGGAGGAAATGGGATTCGAGGAGGCGCAAGAAGCGGAGTTCCCTCCCGTAAACCTCGAGCGACAACTCCTGGCAGCATACGGCGAACGGCGCGACTTGCCTGCGGTGGCGGGCACTACGCGATTGAGCGTGCACTTGCGATTTGGCACCGTGAGCATCCGGGAAGCCATGCGCGCAGGCTTCGCGCACAGCACCAAGTGGCTGACGGAATTGATTTGGCGCGAATTCTACCAGTCCATCATTCACCACTTCCCTCACTCCGTGGACCGCGCCTTCAAGCCGGCTTATGACGCGGTGGCTTGGGAGCCCGCTGGAGTCGAATTCGAGGCGTGGAAAGCGGGCAAAACCGGTTACCCATTGGTCGACGCAGGCATGCGAGAATTGGCCGCCACGGGCTTCATGCACAACCGCGTCCGCATGGTGGTGGCCAGCTTCCTGTGCAAGCACCTGTTGCTCGATTGGCGGTTGGGAGAGCGCTGGTTCGCCGAACAGTTGCTGGATTTCGAACTCGCAAGCAACGTGGGCGGTTGGCAATGGGCCGCGGGTACAGGATGCGATGCGGCCCCCTATTTCCGGGTGTTCAATCCGACCTCGCAGCAAGAGAAGTTCGATCCGGAGTTGCGGTATGTGCGGCGGTGGGTGGAGGAATTTGGCACGCCGGCGTATCCGAAGCCCATTGTGGAGCACAAATTTGCGCGCCTTCGGGCCATCGATCGGTACAAGCGCGCCTTGAAACCGGATCAGGAACAGCCCACCCTCTTCTGAGTACCTTGCGGCCATGTCGCAGGTACTTGAAGGCGTGAAGGTGCTCGAACTGGCGAGCGTGCTGGCGGGTCCGTTGGCGGGCACTGCGTTGGCGGCGCGCGGCGCCACCGTGACGAAGGTGGAACGTCCCCCGCATGGTGATGTGACGCGCTCGTGGAAGAGTGCGGCCGAACCGAATGGGCGCGAAACGTCCGCGTATTATGCCAGCGCCAATGCGGGCAAGCGCGTGGTGTGGTGTGACTTGGGAAGCCAAGAGGGCCGGGAATGGCTTGAAGCGGCCTTGGCCGAATACGATGTCCTGTTGCACAACTTCAAGTCCGCGGATTTGAGGAAGTTCGGGTTGGAGCCCGAAGACTTGGCGCGGCGGCACCCGCACGTGGTCCATGTGCGGCTGGTGGGATTTCCGGGCGCGCCGGAACGGTTAGCCTACGATGTGGTGGTGCAAGCGGAAACGGGGTTCATGAGCATGAACGGGGAGCCGGACAGTCCGCCGTTGCGGATGCCCGTCGCCCTGATGGACGTGTTGGCCTCGCACCAAATCCGCACCGCAGTCCTTGAAGGGCTGCTCGGACGCAGCCAAGGCCGCACCGGTGCTTATGCCGAGGTCAGCTTGGAGGCCAGCGGGATTTCCGCTTTGGTCAACCAATCGACGAATTACCTGATGAACGGCGAGGTGCCTCGCGCCCAAGGGTCCATCCACCCCAACATCGCTCCCTACGGCGATTTATTGAAATGTGCGGACGGGTGGATGGTGCTGGCCGTTGGAAACGATCGGCAGTTTCATGCGCTGTGCAGCGTGATCGGCCACCCCGATTGGTCCGACCGACCTGAATTCCGAACCAACGTGGATCGCCTGAGACACCGGGAAGCGCTCGTGGCGTTGCTCAATGAAGCGGCCGCCGCCCACCCCCGGGCCCACTGGGACGCCGCATTCCAAGCGCACGGAATCCCCGCCGGGGTGGTGCGCCGAATGGACGAGGTGTTCGCCCCCGGTTCTGCCGGGGCCGCGATGCTGTTGGAGGACGAAACCGGCCGCCGGCCTTCACCGGTTGCCTACCGCATGGAATGGCTTTAAGCGGGCAGCGCGATGCGGTATGAATTGCCTTCGCTGATGGGCAGGAAATCGTCAGTCAGCCAAGGATTGAGCGTTTTCAGTGCCTTCAAGGTGGTCCCGTTTTCGCGGGCGAAGTCCGCTAAGTTGGGGATGGTTTGGCTTACCTCCAATTCCCTCACTTCGTAAGGCGGATACAGGGCTTCTTCGGCCAAATCAAAGCCAAACCGCGAAGGATCCTCAAACACCTCCTTGATCGCCAACAGCCGGTACACGTAACGCGCCGTTTCCGGATTCAGGTGCAAATCCCAATACGCGGAAACGCCCTGTTCCTCCAGCTCCCGGCTCACCCCCGCCATGCCCATGTTGTACGAAGCCGCCGCCAACGACCACGAGCCAAACCGCTCGTGCGCCTCGCGCAAGTAGGCACAAGCCGCCCGCGTCGAAGCGGCCACGTGGTACCGCTCATCGACTTCCCCGTTCACTTCCAATCCGTAAGCGGGAGCCGTTCGCTTCATGAACTGCCAAAACCCGGAAGCGCCCGCCGGTGAAACGACCTGCGCCAAGCCGCTCTCAATGACGGCGAGGTACTTCATGTCGTCGGGAATGCCCTCCTCTTCCAAAATGGGCTCAATCACTGGAAACCAGCGGTTTGCTCGCTTCAAGTACAAGATAGTGGAACTGTGGTGGTACGCATTCACCACCAATTCCCGATCGAGCGACTCCCTCACCCCGAAGGCGTCCAAGGGCACCTCCTCCCCGCACAATGCGATGGAAGCGGGCACCGTCGGAGCCGGATGGCGGGGCGATGGCGGCGGCGCCACCGAAGCCGCGGTGCTGTCCGCCTCGGCCGTTGCCGGAGCGGTGGACGAAGAAAGGGAAAGCACCACCAGCGAACCCGCGACAAGCAGGAACAGGGCGGCAATGAGGGATGCAGGGCGGTTCATGGACATGCAACGAAGGAATGCAAACGTTCGTATTTCAGTCAAAAGGCGATTCGAACTCCGACCAAGACTTCGCCACGGCGTCTTTGGCCGACAACACGGGATGGCTCACGCCCCAATCGATGGCAAGGTCCGGGTCGTCCCACCTCAGGTCGCCTTCCGATTGCGGAGCATACAACGCGGTGCATTTGTAATTCAGTACCGAGCCGTCCTCCAAGGCCGCAAATCCGTGCGCGAATCCCGGGGGAATCCAAACTTGCAGGGCGTTCTCGGGCGTCAACTCCACGGACACGTGCTGACCGAAGGTCGGAGCGCCCTTTCGCAAGTCCACGACCACGTCCAAGATGCGGCCGTTCGAGCAGCGGACCAACTTGCCCTGCGCGTGAGGCGGGGCCTGGAAATGCAGCCCCCTCACGACACCCGCAGCAGAGCGGCTCTCGTTGTCCTGAACGAAGGTGTCCTCCCTGCCAGTCGCCTCCTGAAACCGCTGCGCAGACCACGTTTCATGAAAACTTCCGCGGTCATCCGTAAAAATACGTGGAGCCAAGATGAGCACCCCTTCAAGTCGGGTCGTGGTGATTTCCATCAATTGCCTCCGCCAAGGTTGTTCAACACTGCGAAAACCAAACTGAACGATGAAATCAAGGAAAGGTAGGGCGCAACGTCCCGCGTGATTTCCGAGGCAATTTCGGGCACCGGCTCCACGTAAACGATGTCGCCCGCTTGCACCGTGGTCGCCGCGTCAGCGAGCCCATCGATGGTCGAAAGGTTCATCTCGTACACCCTTCGCTGATCCCCCTCCATCCGAATGAGCTTGACCACCTCCGCATTGCCTCGGGGGCTGATGCCACCTGCCAATGCCAACGCCTCCAACACCGAGGTGTTCAGGTTTTGAATGGTGATGACGCGCGCGGCGCCCGAAGCCCCCGGAAAGACCATCACGCGGTTGTTCGTCACCGACAACATGGCGTAGGGATCGAGGTACAGCGAAGAATAAGCCGCCTCCAACGCGTCCTGCGCCTCTTGAATGGTCAGTCCAGCCAATTCGATGTCCCCGATTTCCGGAAGCTCCACCATCCCATTCGGCCGAACCCAGTACTGCGTTTCCTGCCCCCGTTGGTTCATCATCATGTTCCCCGCTTGGGCGTTCTGCTGCGTTCCTGCCGTGATGAGGAGCAACCGCTGCCCCCCGTTGCTGAACAACCTGAAGTCCAAAAAATCATTCGGCGCAATCCGATAATCGCTCGCCTGCACCGCGGACAAGTCGTCGAACGGGAAATCACTCGGCGTTTGGAACATGATGTCCTTGTTGATGGTGCATCCGGAGAGCAGCAGCCAAGCCACCACCCCGAACCACCCTGCAATGGTGATTTTACTCGGCATGCGACGAAATTACGAAAGCTCCGCCGATATCTTTGCAGCGTGATTGAGCGAGGAACATATCGGTTGCGGGCCATGGAACCCCAGGATGCACACCTGTTGCACCGGTGGGAAAACCGCGCAAAGGAATGGTGGTTGGGCGCACAATTGGCTCCGATTTCGTTGGAAGCGATGCAGCGGTTTGCAGCGGGCGACCACGATGTGTGGTCGGATCGCCAGCTCCGTTTGATGCTCGATGTGGGGGACCAAACCGTGGGCGCCTTCGACCTCTACGACGTCGACCCCCGCAGCGGCCGCGCCGGCGTCGGAATCGCGGTCGGGCAAGCGTTCCGCAACATGGGATACGCCCGGGTGGGGCTCAGTTTGCTGATGGCCTACGCCTTCGAACACCTCGGCCTCCGCATGCTCTTTGCGGAAGTCCCCGTTGAAAACCCCTCGAGCACCCGCATTTTCGAGGAAGCGGGCTTCCGCATCAACGGCGTCCTCCGCCAATGGGTGCGCAACGGCGACCACTATTCGGACCTGCACGTGATGCAAGCATTCCGTGAGGAATTGGATGGCGATGCGTAAGGCCATCGCGATCGGCAGCGTGCTGCTGGCGGCGGTCGCGGTGTGGATTTGGTCCGTGGTGGCGGTTTGGTTCGCGCCCCTTTCCGAACTGCCTTGGGCGCTCCAAATCGACCCCCAAACCGGCACCTGGCACACCGAAGATCCTGGCGTTGAGCTCGACGCCCTGCAGCGCGCTCTGGACCTGCGCGGCTGGTCGGCGCGTCCCGGGCTCTACGTCTTCGAGGGCGGGCTCACCGGTGGAGACGTCGCCCGGCGCGTGGCGAGCGGTGAACGCGAAACCGTCCGCGTCGTCGTCCCCGCCCACCGCGAAATCGGCGTCATCGCGGGCAGCATCGCAAGCCAACTTTGGGTCGATTCGGCCTCCGTCGACGCCGCACTCCGCGTGGACAGCATGTGGTGGCAAATCCGCCCCAACACCTACGACTTCTACTGGGAAACGTCGGCGCAAAGCGTGGCCCAACGGCTGGTCCGGGAATCGAATGCGTGGTGGACGCCCGAGCGGCGCCAACAAGCCGCCGCGTGGGGATTGCGGCCCGACGAGGCCGTCGCGCTGGCCTCCATCGTTCAAGAAGAAACGGCGAGCAGCAAGGAGGCGCCGCGCGTCGCAGGGCTCTACCTGAACCGCCTGCGCAGGGGCATGTTGCTCCAAGCGGATCCGACCTTGAAGTTCGCGCTGGGAGATTGGGAACGCCGGCGGCTCCTCGACGCCGACAAGGACGTGGATTCCCCGTACAACACGTACCGGAATGCGGGGTTGCCGCCCGGCCCCATCCGCATTCCCGAATCGTCTTACGTAGAGGCCGTTCTCAAGGCCGAAACCCATGCGTATCTGTACATGTGCGCCCGGGCGGACGAGTCCGGGGAACACGCGTTTGCGCGGACGTACTCGGAGCACTTGCGCAACGCACGCGCCTATCAAACCATGCTGAGCCGCAATGGAATTTACCGTTAAGTGCACCGCCATCGTCGGGATGCTCCTCGCCTGCACAGGCACAATCGGGGCCCAAACCGCGCCCAAGGCCGCCTTCGCCACACCGCTGCAAGAGGCTGAGCGGGTGGTGCTGGATGGGGACCTCGGGGAATCGGTTTGGCTCCGCGCCCTCCCCGCCGAAGGCTTCACGCAACTCGCCCCCCACCCCGACCGCGCGCCCAGCCAACCCACCGAAGTGCGCCTTGCCTTCGACGACCAAGCCCTCTACATCGGCGCGCGCATGTGGGACAGCGCACCCGACAGCATCCTCCACCAGCTGAGCCCGCGGGACCAAACCGACAACACGGACCAGTTTGCGATTTGGTTCAGCACCTTCAACGACGGCATCAACGGCGTGCGGTTCACCACGACTCCGGATGGCATCCAGGTCGATGAGCTCCTCACCGGCACTTCCGCCGACCTGAGTTGGAACGCCCCGTGGAACGTGGCGACGCGCATCGACTCGGCCGGCTGGACCGCCGAATTCCGCATCCCGTGGATGGCGTTCCGCTTCCCGGGCCAAGGCGAGCAGGAATGGGGCTTCAATTGCGCCCGGACCATTCGGCGGATTCGGGAAACGTCCTACTGGCAACGGCAGGACCCGACCCTCGAAGGCGAGCTGAACCAAGGCGGCATCCTGCAAGGCATTGCGGGCATCGATCCGCCCGTGCGCATCAGCCTGTTCCCCTACGTTTCGAGCTACGCCAACGCGGGCGGCGGGGCGGTCGTGGGCAGCTACAAGGGCGGCATGGACCTCAAGCTCGGGCTCGGGGACGCGTTCACGCTCGATGCGACGCTCGTGCCGGACTTTGGGCAGGTGGTGGCGGATAATTTGGTCTTGAACCTCAGCCCGTACGAGATCCAATTCACGGAAAACCGCCCGTTCTTCCAAGAGGGCACGGACCTGTTCAACAAGGCCGGGTTGTTCTATAGCCGGCGCATCGGCGTGGAAGACCAGCTCTTGAACGCCACGAAAATCTACGGGCGCACGGCGGAGGGCACGGGGTTGGGCTTGCTGACGGCCGTGGCGCGCGACACGGTGGGCGGTGGCGACGCGCTGAACCAGTACACGGTCGCGGTGGTGGACCAAAACCTGCCCAACAACGGCTACGTGAACGCCACCTCGACGTTGGTGCTGCACGAGGGCGCGGCGACGGATGCTTCGGCGCATGGTTTGGCCTTTGATGTGCGCGACCCGGAACAGCGGTGGAGCGTCTCCGGCAGTGCGAAGATCAACCGCTACCACGGCCTGCTGACGGAGCAGCTGACGGAGGGCGACGCGTGGTCCCTCGAAGTCCGGCGCATCAAGGGCCAATGGACTTACGGCGCCGGCCACTACGAGGAAAGCGCGGGCTACGACCCCAACGCCCTCGGCTACCTCCAAGCCCCCAATGAAGTGTCGACCTACGCGTGGCTGCGTTGGAACCGGTACGCGCCAAAGGGCCGTTGGAACCGCGTAACCGCCGACCTGAGCACCGTCCTGACGGGGGTGGAATCGCCGCGCATGTTTTCGCGGTGGGTCGTGGACGGCTTCGTCCGCGGCACCACCCGCGCGTTTCACACGTGGAACCTGCGGGCCATGGTCCAACCCGTCAACGGCCGGGACGTGTTCGTGTCCCGGATTCCAGGCCGGTATTGGAACGAACCGCGGTGGGGCCAAGTGGAGGGCTGGTTCAGTTCGGACTACCGGCGGACGTTCGCCCTCGACGTCTTCCTGAGCTACGCGAACGGCCCGCAGTACTGGGATTGGAAGGAGCACACGATTCGCCTTGCTCCCCGGTTGCGCATCAACGATCGGTGGTCGACGGACTATGTTTGGAAGATCATTCGCAAGTCGCATGAGCGCGGGTGGGCGGCGTTGCTGGATGTTTGGTCCACGCCGACCATCAGCTTGTTCGGGGACCGCGACAACACGGAGATCACGCAGGTTTGGAACATCCGGCACATCTTCAACAACCGGATGAGCCTGAGCGGACGGGTGCGCCACAGCTGGAGCCGCGTGCGCTACCACGGGTTCTTGGAACTCAACGAGGAAGGCGATTTGGTGGAGACGAACTGGGCGGCTGTGGGGGGCGATGGGCGGTCGGAGTACGACTTGAATTTCAATGCGTGGAGCGTGGATTTGGTCTACGAATGGAACTTTGCACCCGCTTCCTTCCTGAGCGTGGTCTGGAAGAACAATTTGCAATCCACTGGGAATGAGTTGCCTGCGAATTATAGCGAGAATTTCAACCAAATGCTGGAAAACGGCTTCCTCAACAGCCTCTCCCTGCGCGCGCTGTTCTTCGTGGACTACAACCGCATGAAAAGCGGCCTGCGGGGCTTCGACCGTTGAGGGCTCAAGGCCAAATCACCGTCCCCCGCCATTCGCTCACATTCCCCGCCTCATCGCGTGCCTCGACGAGCACTTCCTGGCGTTCGCCGGGGAGGTGGCGCCCGTCTTCGAGGAGGTAAAAGGCGCGGTCCTGCTTCGGGTCCCAATGCAGCCGCATCCAGCACCCCTCCACCCACGCTTCCACCTCCGCGACGCCGCTGAAATCGTCCGCAACTTCAAATTGCAGCGCCACCATCCGCGGGTTCTCGGGCAGACCGCTGGGTCGGTTGCTCCGAATGGCAATGCGCGGCCCGATGGTGTCGCAGGCCGACCGGTACAACCCGAGGTTGCGCGTGGTGAACCGAATGCCCCCGCCGGCGAGCAACCGCGCAGGCTCCACGCGAAAGGACGCCCCTTCCAACTGCTGCACGGCGACGTGGCCACGTGCACCACAACCGGCGTTCTCGGGCAGTTCAACCGCGATGGCCCTGCGCACCGGCAACTCCTCGGAGCCGATGTGCCAACCGCCCCCCGCCGCAGCGTGGCAAGGAAACCACGCGTCATCGTAGAAGGCATCCTTCGGAACGTCGACCCGCAAGCCCGTTGAATCGGAGAACGACCACTCCTCGTCGTAGCGCAGCATCGCACCCGGTGGGCGCTCGAGCTCGTTGGGGAGCGCTTGCGGCACCCCGACCAACGTCACCGTGCGCTCGGCTTCATTGCCGTGGACATCCTCCACAAACACCGCGATGGTCCGCTCAGCGCCGGGCACCACCTCGATGACGCCGCTGCGGGTGGCGCGATCGTAAATGGGCAAGCGGTTACCGGGCAGGCGGTGCATGCGGTGCACCTGCTTGCGTTCCTTCGACCAAACCGGGTAAAACGCGTGGGCATTCATGTCCCGCGCCACCCCGAAGTCGAGCGTATCCAAGACCGCCTCGAACCAAGGCACGCTGTCGAGGGCGACTGCCATCCGGTACACGCCGCAGACGTTGTTCGCAGCGGAAAGCCGATCGAAGGCCTCCACGGCCACGCGGACGTTCCCAGAAACCTTGACGCGATCGATGTCGCCATCGAGCCGAACCGGCGTGGACCGTCCATCCACCGTGGCGCCGGCTTCAGGCAACAGCCAGACCGCATCGAGCCGGGGTGCCCGGGTGTCCGCTACGTCGAAATCCCACAGCAGCGGATTGATGGGGCGCTGCGTGGCCGTGGCGCGGATTTCGAAGTGGAGGTGCGGGCCGCCTGAACTGCCGGAATTGCCGCTCCATCCGAGGGTGTCGCCCGCTTTGAAGGTGAAGGCGCGGCGGGGAGCCGCGTCCCATTCGTTGGCCTCCGAGCGGTACTGCTCCTCGCAGAGCCAGGTCGAAATCGGTTCGGCGAACCGCTGCAGGTGGGCGTAGACCGAGGTCAGGCCGTCAGGTGAGGACAAATAGAGGGCGTTGCCGTAGCCAGTGGGACCGGTTCGAACGCGGGCGACGACGCCGTCGGTGACGGCGATGACCGGAAGTCCTTCGCGGCCCTGCGTCTTGAAATCGAGGCCGGTGTGGAAGTGATTCGATCGGAGCTCACCGAAGTTTCCGGCGAGGACGAGCGGAACGTTCAAGGGAGGCACGAGGCCGGTGCGGGCGGGGCTTCCGCCGCGGATGGGGGTTGGGGTTTGGCCTGCCAAAGGGGTGCACAACATGGCAATCCACAACGCGTGCACGGCGCCTTTCCCCAGCCGAATCGATGCCTTCATTTTGTGAACAGGTTCAGCGGCAAAACTAACGGCCAAGCACCTGATTTTCGTCCCCTGCAGCTGTTGGAATTTCCCTACTTTTGTAAGGATTCGAAATCCTGTCATGTCATCCACGTCCACCGATTCCCGCCGCACCGACCGAGAAGCCCTCGAGCTGCTGATGCAGCAAACGCAGCGGTTGCTCGCTCAATTTGAGCGGTTGAAATCGGAACACGAGGTGGTGGTGCAGCGAGCGCGGACTTCAGCGGAAAACGTGGTGCGCCTTCAAGGCGAAGTGGATGCGCTCAAAGCCGAGCGCAACGAGTTGAACGCGGCGCTTGAGGCCGCTGCCACTGCACCGACGCGGGAGGAAATCGGATCGAACTCAACATATTCTCAACCCGACCCGACCTCGGCCACCCTGCCGAAGGAAGTCATCAATGAAATCGTGCAGGAAATCGATGCGTGCATCGCCCTGCTTCAACGCTGAACATGGAAACGATTCGCTTGGACATCGCTGGACGCGTATACCCCCTTTCTGTTCCGGAATCCGAAGTGGACGGACTGAAACGGGCCGCCGAAGACGTGTCCGCACAAGTCGAACGGTTCCGGGAGCAATACCAGGTCCAAGACCGCGGAGACTTGTTGGCCATGACCGCCTTGCAATTCGCAACGCGCCCGGCCACGCCGAAGGAAGCCCCGCCCACCGTGATCAGCGATGAAAACGAACGCCGTTTGACCGACCTCCTTGCGCGCATGGACGCGGCCCTGTCCGGGTCCTGAACACTATCCATGGACCCCATATCAATTGCGCTTGGTTCCGTCATCGGAATCGCAGCCGGAGGCGCCGGAGGCTACGTCCTCTTCAGCCGGGTACTCACGAAGCGAAGTGAGACCATCATCGCCGAGGCCGAACTAAAGGGCGAAAACATCAAGGAGAAGAAAATCCTTCAGGCGAAGGAGAAGTTTTTGGCCTTGAAAGAGCAGCATGCCCAGGAAATCAAGAACCGTTCAGCGAAAATCGAAGAGCGGGAAGAACGCATCCGCCAAGATCAAAGCAAGGTGCAGAAGGAGTTGCAATCCCTCGACTCCCGCAAAAAGAACCTGACGCGCGACGAAGAAAAGGTCGCTCAGCGCCTCGAAGCCCTGCAAAACAAGACGCAGGAACTCGACAAAGAGCGCCAAAAAGCCGTCGACCTCCTTGAGAAAATCGCGTCCATGACCGCCGACGAAGCGAAGGCCGCCCTCCGCGAACAGGTCGTCCAGGACGCAAAAATCCTCGCGAACCAACAGGTTCAGGAAATCCTCGACGACGCGAAGACGAAGGCGAATCAGGAGGCAAAAAAGATCGTCATCCAGACCATCCAACGCGTGGCCACCGAGCACAGCGTCGAGAACTCCGTGTCGGTGTTCAACATCTCGAACGACGACGTGAAAGGCCGCATCATCGGCCGAGAAGGACGGAACATCCGCGCCCTTGAGGCGGCTACGGGCGTCGAGTTCATCGTGGACGACACGCCGGAAGCCATCATCCTGAGCTGCTTCGATCCCGTGCGTCGGGAGATCGCGCGGTTGTCCTTGCACCAGCTCGTCACCGACGGCCGGATTCACCCCGCCCGCATTGAGGAAGTGGTCGCGAAGGTCACGAAGAAGATCGAGGAGGAAATCCGGGAGATCGGGAAGCGGACGTGCATTGATTTGGGCATCCACAACATGAAGGGCGAGTTGATGCGCATGGTGGGCCGGATGAAGTACCGCTCGTCGTATGGCCAAAACCTGCTGCAGCACAGCCGCGAAGTCGCCAACCTCTGCGCCACGATGGCCGCCGAACTCGGCCTCGACGCGAAGGCGGCCAAGCGCGCCGGCCTGTTGCACGACATCGGCAAGGTGAGCGACGAGGAAAGCGAATTGCCGCACGCATTGCTCGGCATGAAGCTCGCCGAACGCTACGGCGAACGCCCCGACATCTGCAACGCCATCGGAGCGCACCACGACGAAATCGAAATGACGACCCTGTTGTCCCCCATCATTCAGGTGTGCGACGCCATTTCGGGCGCGCGGCCGGGAGCTCGGCGGGAAATGGTCGAGGCGTACATCCAGCGGTTGCGGGATTTGGAGAACCTCGCCCTCGAATACCCCGGGGTTACGAAGAGCTTCGCCATCCAAGCGGGCCGCGAGCTGCGCGTCATGGTCGAGAGCGACGAGGTCAGCGACGACATGGCCGACCAGCTCTCGTTCGACATCTCGCAGCGCATCATGAACGAGATGACGTACCCGGGCCAAGTGAAAATCACGGTCATCCGGGAAAAGCGTTCCGTGAACTACGCGCGCTGATTCCATGAGCGGACACGAGCTGCCGCGGTTTGCAGACTCCGTGCGTTGGCAAAGCATCAACGTGGGGGCGCAAGTCGTGTTGCAGCTCGTGTTCATTTGGGCCCTGGCGCGGCTGTTGACGCCCGCGGACTTCGGCGTGATGTCGATCGCGCTGGTGGTCGTGGGCTTCGTGGAGATTTTTGCCCAAATCGGCATCGGCCCTTCCATCGTGCAGAAGGCGACGCTCGCGGCGGACGACTTGCGCACGGCGGGCCTGTTTTCGGTGGCCCTCGGGGCCGTTTTTTATGGGGGGCTGTGGGCGGCGGCGCCTGCGGTGGGCGCGTGGTACAGCGACGCGCTGCTGAGCGACGTGTTGCGGGTGATCGCGCTGAGCTTCATCCTGGGCGGGGTGGCGGTCGTGCCGCGGAGTTATTTGGTGCGCCAAATGGCGTTCAAGCGCCTGTTCGTCGGGGCGATGGCCGGGATGCTGATCGGAAATTTTGGGGTCGGGCTGTTGCTGGCTTGGCAAGGCGCGGGGGTGTGGGCGTACGTGGCGGCGTTGCTGTCCCAAAATTTCGTGCTCGGGCTGGTCTATTGGGGCTTCACGTGGCGGGCCAGCCGAGGGGGACGCTGGAGCGGGGCGGCGTTGCGGGCGATGCTCGGGTATGGCGGGCGGAGCACGTTGTACAACTTCGCGACCTACGCGGCGAGCAAGGCCGACACCGTCATCGTGGGGCGGTTTGCCACGCAGGGTGCGGGCGGCTGGACGGCCACGGGCATGTACGACCGGGCGGTGTCGTTGATGGGGCTGCCGATCACGCTGCTGGGCAAGTTGAGTGACAGCGTGCTGTTTTCGGGGATGTCGAAGATGCAGTCGGATGAGGAGGCGCTGCGGCGGACCGTGTCGCTGGCGACGCAATGGCTCGGCATGGCGGTGTTGCCCGGAGCCGTGTGGTTGTGGGCGATGGCGGACGAGGTGACGGTGCTGTACTTGGGGCCGGACTTCGCGGCGGCGGCGCCGATTGCGGCGATTTTGTTTCTGGGGGTGCCGTTCCGGTCGTTGACGAAGGTGGGCGACGCCGTGGTGCGGGCGAAGGACGTGCTGTGGGCGGGGTTGGTTTGGAAGGTCGTGTTCTTGGGGGGCGTGGCGTTGGCGGCTTGGGCGGGGGTGCGGTTCGGGTGGGGGGTGGGCGGGGGGGCGTGGGGCGTGTTGGCGGCGGCGGCGGTGCAGTGCGTGGGGGTCGCG
>CAYMHW010000014.1:0-34078 GCA_964390365.1 uncultured Comamonadaceae bacterium
CGTCGTGGACCGGGCGCGGCGCAACTGATTACCTTTGGGGCCATTCAACCTCAACGTGCATGAACCGAACCACCATCATTGCCGGCGTCCTCTCGCTCGCCGCCTGGGGATGCTCCGACGTCCCGGCCCCGGATGACGCCCCCCTCAACGCGAAACAGCAAGCCATTCTCGAAATGAAACGCGCCACCGATCACCACAGCTACAGCCAGCCCGATGAGGCACGGGTTGTGCACCTCAACTGGGACGCAACGGTCGATTTCGACCGCCGCGTCATCACCGGCACCGCCACCTACGACATCGCCTGCGCCGCCGACGCCGAACGCATCCTGTTCGACACCAAAGGACTGACCATCGAGGCGGCATCCGTCGACGGCGAGCCGGTCGAGTTCAACGTCGGCCCCGAACAGGCCTTCATCGGCCAACCCTTGTCCATCCCGGTGACCGGATCCTCCAAACAGGTGGCCATCCAGTACGCCACTTCCCCGGACGCGGGCGCGCTGCTGTGGGTGGAGGGCGAGTCGCCCTTCCTGTTCACGCAAAGCCAAGCCATCCTCGCCCGCACCTGGGTTCCGTGCCAAGACAGCCCCGGCATCCGCTTCACGTACGACGCCACGGTTCACGTCCCGAACAACCTGATGGCCCTGATGAGCGCCACGAACCCGACCGAGAAGTCGGCCACGGGAACCTACTCGTTCGAAATGGCCCAACCCATCCCCTCCTACCTGCTCGCCCTTGCCGTGGGCGACGTGGAGTTCCGCGAAATCGGCGCGCACACGGGCGTGTATGCGGTTTCCGAGCTCATCGACGCCGCGGAATACGAGTTCGCCGAAATGGAGGACTTGCTCGTCGCGGCGGAAGGCCTTTACGGACCATACGCGTGGGAGCGGTACGACCTGCTCGTCTTGCCCCCGGCGTTTCCCTTCGGTGGCATGGAGAATCCGCGCTTGACCTTCGCCACCCCCACCATCATTGCGGGCGACCGGAGTTTGGTTTCGCTCGTCGCGCACGAATTGGCCCACAGCTGGAGCGGGAACCTGGTCACGAACGCCACGTGGGACGATTTTTGGTTGAACGAAGGCTTCACCGTGTACTTCGAGCAGCGCATCATGGAAGCCGTTTATGGGGCGGACATCTCGGAGATGTTGGCGACGTTGAGCTACCAAGGTTTGGTCGATGAAGTGGACGCCATCATGGACCTCAATCCGGATGACACCCACCTGAAGCTGCACCTGAAGGACCGGGATCCCGACGATGGGATGACGGCGATTGCGTACGACAAGGGGTACTTTTTCCTCCGCATGCTGGAACAAACCGTGGGCCGTGAAGCCTGGGACACCTTCCTGCGTGCCTACTTCGCGCGCCACTCCTTCAGCGTGATGGACACCGACGCCTTCATCGCCTACCTGAAGAAGGAATTGCTGAACACCCCCGAACTGCTCGCTGCGGTGAATTTGGACGCGTGGATTTTCGGGGCAGGCCTGCCCGAGAATTGTCCTGAGGTGCGGAGCGAACGCATCGAGCGCGTGGACGCATTGCTCGCGGAGTGGGTGGCAGGAACGGCTTCAACAGAGTCGCTGCCTTGGGAGCAATGGGTGTACCAGGAGCGGTACCGGTTCTTGTCGAATTTGCCGGACAACACGCCTGCGGAGCGCATGGGCGAGTTGGATGCGGCTTGGAACATCACCGCGACCGGCAACAACGAGGTGCTGTTCGCTTGGCTGGAGCAAGGCATTCGCAGCAACTACACGCCGTGCTACGACCGGTTGCGGAGCTTCCTCGAAGTGGTGGGCCGCCGGAAATTCTTGACCCCGTTGTACCGGGCGATGGAAGAGACCGGCCAAGGCGAACTCGCGCGCGACATCTACCGCACCGCCCGCCCCAACTACCACAGCGTGGCCACGGGTACGATGGACGAATTGCTCGGCGTTTCCCTCCCCTCCTGAGGCCGAGCGCCTGAAACAAAAAACCCCGGGACTCGCTCGAGTTCCGGGGTTTTTGTTTGCCCGTGTGTTTGGGCTCAGCGAATGATGGTCACCGTGCCGGTGTACTCATGGCGTTCGGCGGATTGGCTTTTGTTGTACACCACCACGCGGTAGAAGTACACGCCGTTTTGGGCGTAGTATTCCGAGTCGTTGATGGCTGGCCCGTGCCAAACCTCGTTCATGTCCCGCGTCTCAAACACCTTGTTGTTCCAGCGGTTGAATACCTGCAACAAGAAGCGGTCGGGATCGATGTCGGTGCCCTGCACGTAGAACGCGTCGTTCACCCCATCGTTGTTGGGTGTGAAGGAGGTGGGAATGTACAGGTTGAACAAATCGAAGATCTCGATGATGCGAGTCACCTGCGCTGAACAGCCGTTGACATCGGTTACCACCAACGTCACCGGATACAAGCCGCCGCGATCAATGGGGAATTGGAACGTGGGGTCGACTTCGTCGGAGACGCCGTATTCGCCCAACGAACCGAAATTCCACTCCCATTCCACCACGCCCGATGAGTTCACGCTCTCGAATTCAATCTCCGTATCCGGCACAGACGTCGGTTGCGGACTCGCTGCGTACCCCACAGAAGGCACGTCATAGACATCGATGAGGCCAGGCTCGGTCAACGAGTAATCGCACCCCAAGACGGACGTGATGTGGTAGGAAACCGTGTAGGAACCCGGCTGTGGATAGATGTGCACCGGATTCGCTTCGAAGGCGCCTTCGCCATCCCCGAACGTCCAATATTGGTCCTGAATCAAGGCTTGGTCCACATCGCTCGTGAACTGAATCACTCCGGGAATGCACGTGTGGGTGGTATCCGGGTGGAAATTCGCCGGAATCGGCGTCTCAATGACCACCTCGTGGCAGGACTCCACCGCGGGCGTTTCGCAATCGTCCATCAACGTCACGCAGTACGTTCCGGTTGCAGGCGGCGCATCCATGAATTCGGTTTCCGATCCGGTCGCCAAGTTCATTCCTTGCCATTCCCAGGTGTACGTGTAGCCCGAGCCCGAACCCCCATCCGCATCGAGGATGCTGAGCGAAGCGAACGCGCCTCCACAAATCAAGTCATCGCCTCCCAGTTGCACCGACAAGCTGTCCAAGACATTCACGGTTACGGTTTGCTCATCCGAAGGACATCCGTTGGGCGTGGTCGCGTACACCGTGTAAACCGTCGTCACCACCGGCGAAACCGTATGGGCGTCCCCGGTTCCGAGGCCGTTGTCCCAATGGTATGTCCACGTACCGCTCGGGTCCATGTCCGAACTGGCTTCCAGCGTCACCGCGCCATCGATGCAAATCGTCGGGTCAGGCGTCAAATCAAACAGCAAAGGCTCAGGCTCCACCAAAACGATGTCAAACGCATACAAGCACCCCCCGTCATCCGATACCTCCAGCAGGTAATCGCCCGGAACCAAGTCGCCGATCACCGTCAAACCGCCTCCTGAGGAAGTCGATTCCACCAAGGTTCCCCCTTCGCTCAGCACGATGTTCCAAGGTCCATCCGCGGGGGGTGATGCGATGTTCACCGCCACTTCGCCGTCGTTTCCGTAGCAGGACACGGGGGTCACCTCGTACGTGAACTCGAAGCCCGGAAGCACCTGGACCTCGTCGGTGGTTCCGCAGTTGGGCATGTCGATGGGCTCGACCAACAACGTGTACGTGAACGGCTCCCCGTCGAAATCGAGCACCAATGGGTTTTGGATGTTGGGGTCATCGAGGTACAGTGGCGGGTCCCACGTCCAGGTGTACCCGCAGGAGCTCTGGCTGCTTCCGCACGAGGTGCAGAAAATGAGCGGATCGTAGTTTAAAGAGGCGCACGAAACGCTGCCGTCGGTGTCGATGCTCACGGTCAAGCAGCCATCGGGATTGGTGGCCGTGAACACGTTCCCCGACAAATCCGGGCCCGAAAGCGGCCCCGCTAAGATGGGTGAATTCACGTCCGGTCCATCGTAGATGTACAATTGGTCGAAAACGGCGTTCTCCACCCCACCTTGCTCGATGGAGATGGTGATCATCGTTCCGTCACCGGGGTTGTCGGGGCAGAAGTAGAACTCCTCGTAAATGTTGTTGCCGTAGCAGTACTCAAAGGTGCCTTCCACGCCGCCACAAGCCGAAGGCTCGGACCCCGTGAATGCGCCTTGCAACTGGACGGCGTCTTGGCAGAACACCACGTCAGGGCCAGCCGTCACGGAGTTGCCCAATCCCGGCACCACCGTCACCACAACCGTCGTGTCCCACGTGCATCCGAAGTTGTTCGTCACCACGTAATCGAACTCGTAATCCCCGGGAATGTCGAACTCCAATCCCACATAGTCCGCTTCGCCATCGAGCTCCGTCACCCCGTACGTGTTGAGGTCGAGGTCCCAATAGCTCGAATCCGCGTCCAGTCCGATGGTCGGCGTGAAGGTCGTGACCCCGGGGACGATTTCCGGGTTGAAATCCAACGTCCAGTTGAACAAGAACCCGTCGTCCCCGAGCCATTGGTCGTGGATGTTCAGCGTCCAAACCCCATTCAACGGGCACCCCACGAGGTCGCAAAAGTCACCGCACGGCAAGTACGAGCCCGCCGGCACGGCCGCTCCACCTGCGACGGCCGGATTGCTCGGGTCGTCCATGATGAAGTCGGCATCCATGTCCCACGTGTACTCCCAACCGATGCCCGCTACCGGGTCGCCGAGGTTGTTGCCTCCCAAGTCCGGGAACATGCACCCCGTCGCGTCCGCCCCCCCACTGGGTCCGTTGTCCAACAAGAGCATTTCCTGACCATTCGGGCATTCCACCCAAATGGTCAAGTCCCCGATGAACGTGTGCTCCATGACCGCAGACAGCGACATGATGTCGTCGCATTCCTCCACGACTTGGCCTTCGTCAAAGAAGTCGATGACCATGTCCGACTCGAAGGGCACGTTCGAGTTGTCCGGCAGCGATTGCTCCTCGGAAACGGATACCGGAGGCAACGCCGTCCAGGTCACGCTCTGCACGGGGTTTCCATCCAGGAAGCCCGGCGAACCGGTGCACAGCGGCGTGGTGAATTCCGCATTGAAAATCGGAATCGTGCTCACGAGCACTTGGAACGGCTCGAGGTTGGTGCTGCTGCAGCCATTTTCGTCTTCCACCACCAGGGTGACCAAATACTCCCCCGGCGTGTCGTAAGCGTGCGAAGCCGACATCGAGGAGGTCGTCTCCACGCTCCCGTCTCCCCAGTTCCAAATCCAGTTCGCCAACGGCGCACCATCGCCTTCCGAGTTGCTGCCATCGAACGTAACGTCCTGCATCGGACAAATCCCTACGCTGTTCGGGTTGTCTTCGAACGCATCCGGGTCGAGGAGTTCAAGCGAGGACGTCGGCACCGTGCACGGCGTCACGCACGTCACTTGCGCCGCCCAACCGATGGCCCCAGCCGTCGCTCCGTTGTTCACCACGAACTGAAACGTCAGGCATCCCGTCGGGTTGTTGAGCGATGCCGTGGCCGTCACGTCTTGGAAGTTGTTGCCCGTGCCCACGCCGATGAGGGGCGCTCCGTTCGAGTCGCCGTCGTAGATGAACAACATGTCGTTGTTGTTCGGGTTGGCGTTCGTCTGCAATTGGAAGGAGAGGAATTCGGCCGCGATGGCGTCTCCCGGGTTGTCAGGACAAATCGTGATGACGTAATCGTTGTTGCTGTATGGTCCCCCTGCCGGGTCCCCGATGTCGCCATCGTCCACGAAGAAGCCGTCGCACGTGGTGACGGTGCCGCCTTCGTTGATTTGGATGTTGGTTTGGCCTGCAACACCGAACGCCAAGCTCGCGAACAAGCTGGCCCAAGCAACCTTTTTGAGAATTGGATTCATCGCGTGATCGTAACCGTTCCTTTCAGCACCTTCCGCTCCTTGGTGGCCAAAGAGCGGGTGGTGATGAGGTATGTGTAGACTCCGTTTTGGACAAAGTAATCGCCGCCGAGGTTATCGCCCACCCAGGCCGCGTGCATATCCGTCGATTCATAGACCTTCCGCCCCCAGCGATCGAACACCACGACGTGAAAATCCGACTCGTCCACGTCGATGCCGTAAAACTTCCAGGCGTCGTTCAGGCCATCCATGTCGGGCGTGAAGCCGTTGGGGATGTACATCGAAAAGCTCTCGTTCACCAGCAGCGTGCGGGACAATGCATCCGTGCAGCCCCAAGCGTTCTCCACCGTCAACGTCACGGTGTACTCGCCCGATTGTTCCGCGGGGAAATCGAAGGTGGTGGACCATTCGTCCGAGGTCCCGAAGCCCGCGAAGTCCCAAAGGGCCGTGTTCGCCCCGAGGGAGTAATTCTCGAACGTGAAGTGCGTCTCCGGCAAGGCCGTGACGGTCGGATCGTTGGCAAATGCGGCAACCGGCCAGTCGTACGTTTGGATCAACGCCGTTTGTTGGTCCGTGTAGACGCAGCCGTAGATGGATGTCACAACGTGTCCGACAGACCAAATCCCCGGCTCGATGTACGTGTGGTACGCCTCCTCCACCGCAGACGATTGCCCTCCGTCTCCAAAGGACCAAAGCGAGGTAGCGATTTGGTCCACGTTGGTGGCATTTGAGGTGAAACCAACGGTCACCGGGTGGCACCCTCCGAGGGTGTCTGCGCTGAACGTCGGGTCAATGGCATCGGGCACGCTCACTTCGACGCAGCCTTCCACGGCGGGCGTCTCGCAGGCGTCCGTCACCACCACGCAGTAGGTCGTGGTCACATCCACGAAGCTCCAAAACCCATCGGCCGTTCCTGCCGGGGTCCAATCGTAAGTGTAGGGAGGCAAGCCACCTGCGAGCGCGGTCACTCCGACCCAAGCAGAATCCACGTCACAGATGAGCTCGTTCGCGGTCATTTGCAAGTTCATCGGGTCGTAAATGTCGACGAACACTTCTTCGGTGGCGGTTTGGCACCCCTCCGCATAGGTGGCGTAGACGGTGTACAGCGCTGGGCTGTTGGGCCCCACCACGAGGGTGCCCTCGGTCGCACCGGATGCGCTCCAATGGTAGACGGTGTTGGGCACAGCGGGGGCGAGCACCGCTTGCAGGGTGGCTGTTCCGTCGATGCAGATGGTCGTGTCGTTGGAGGCCGTCAAGGTCGGTGTGACCACGGAGGCGAGCACCACGTTCGCTTCGATGACGCAGTTGTCGTCGCTGACCTGCACGAGCAGGTTTCCGGGTGGCAATCCTTCCACGCTGACGGTGGTGGGATTGCTGGTGAATGAACTGCCCACGAGGTTCGACCCGTTGAACACCTCGATGGTCCAGGGACCGACCGAACCCGCCGTCACGATGTCCACCAACAAGCTCCCGTCGTTGCCAAAGCACGTCGGGTCCGTCGATTCCACCGCGATGTCAAACGATGGGGAAACTTCCACCTCGTCGGTGGTGGAGCAGCCCGGAAGGAAGCTCCATCCGCCCGTGACGGTGTAAACCGTGGTCTCGTTCAACGGCGTTGAAAGCGGCGAGGGCGTGTCCGCACCGACCAAATCAGTGGCCGGACTCCACGACCAATCGATCCCGCTCGCGTTCGTGCATCCCACGGTGTATTGCCAAGAGTTGTAGCTGGCCGTGCTCGCACAGGAAACGCTTCCATCGGACGAAAAGCTCACGGTCAAGCAACCGGAGGCGTTGGTGGCGGTGAAGGTTTGGCCTGTCAAATCCCCACTGATGGGGCCCGCCAACACCGGAGCATTGGTGTCCTCCCCATCGTAAATGACGAGCGGATCGAAGAAATTCTCCACGGTGCCCTGCTGGAAGCTCAAGGTCATGAAGGTCGATCCATCGCCAGGAGTGTCCGGACAAAAGGTCCACGTGAAGTTCTCTCCGTTGCCGTAGCAGTACTCGTAGGCGCCTGCGTCATCGCTGCAGACTGCTGGATCGGCATTCACCAAGCCCGCCCCGAGCTGGAAATCTCCGCACGCGAAGAAGTCTGCTCCGGCCGTGATGTTCGGCGGATCAAGGACTTCAATGGTGACCGTGGTGTCCCACATGCAACCGAAGTTGTTTTGGACCACGTAGTTGAAATCATACGAGCCCGCTTGGTCGAACACCATGTCCGCATAATCGCCCGGGGCGTCCAAGCCGACGAAGCCGTAATCACCGGGCGCCAACTCCCAGTAACTCGAATCCGATTCCGCACCGATGGTCGGCGTGAAGGTGGTCACCCCCGGCACGATTTCTGGATCGAACTCCATGGACCAATTGAACAGGAAGCCATCGTCTCCCAACCATTGGTCGTGCACGTAAAACGTCCAAACCCCGTTCAGCGGGCACCCCACCAAATCGCACATGTCGCCGCACGGAAGGTAATCCCCTGCTGGGACCGTCGCTCCCCCTGCAACTGCGGGGTTGGACGGGTCGTCCATGATGAAATCGGCGTCCATGGTCCACGTGTACTCCCAACCGATTCCTGCCACCGGATCGCCCAAATTGTTGCCGCCCAAATCCGGGTACATGCAGCCCGTGGCATCGGGTTGCCCGCTGGGCCCGTTGTCGAGCAAAAGCATTTCCTGACCATTGGGGCATTCCACCCAAATCGTCAAGTCCCCGATGAACGTGTGCTCCATCACTGCCGAGATGCCCAGGATGTCCTCACACGATTCGACGAGCTGTCCGTCATCGAAGAAATCGATGGTCATCTCCGAATCAAACGGCACGTTGGAATTGTCGGGCAACTGCTGCTCTTCACTCACGGAAATCGGAGGCAGCGCGGTCCACGTGATGCTTTGATAGCCCGAACCATCGAGGAAGGTCGGTTGGTTCACGCACACGGGTGATTCCGTCGCCGTATTGAACAAGGGCAAGGTGCTTACGAGGACTTGGAAGGGTTCCAAATTCGTGCTGCCACACCCGTTTTCATCCTCCACCACCAAGGAGACCAGGTACTCCCCTGGCTCCGCATAACTGTGCGATTCCACCGGATTGGAGCTCAACGTGACCTGTCCGTCCCCCCAATTCCAAATCCAGTTGTCCAACGGGGCACCATCGCCCAAACTCGCACCACCGTCGAAGGTCACTTGTTGGTTTGGGCACACGCCCACGCTCATGGGATTGTCCTCAAATGCCTCGGGATCCACCAGCGAGAATGACGAAGTCGGCGTGGTGCACGGCGTCACGCACGACAATTCCGCGGCCCACCCGATGGCCCCGTTCGTCGCGCCGTTCAAGCAGAAGAACTCGAAGGTGAGGCAACCTGACGGGTTGTTCAACGAGGCGGTCGCCGTGACGTCCTGGAAGTTGTTCCCCGTGCCCGCTCCGATGAGGGGCGCTGCCGTGGAGTTGCCGTCGTAGATGAACAGCACGTCGTTGTTGTTCGGGTTCGCGTTCGTCTGCAGTTGGAAGGAGATGAACTCTGCCGCGATGGCGTCGCCCGGGTTTTCAGGACAAATCGTGATGACGTAATTGGCATTCGTGTACGGCCCTCCAGCAGGGTCCCCGATGTCCCCATCGTCGACGAACAAACCGGAGCAGGTGGTCACATCCCCCCCGTTGATTTGGTAAACATCCTGTGAATGGACCTCTAACACGCTGATTAACAACAGCATAAAACCACACCACAGTCCATTATGCATCAATCCCTTTTTGCTCATGTTGCGACCTTCGAATTCGACGTCCATTTCACCGTAAAAATCACTCATCGTCAAAACCCTGAAACGCGTCAAAGGTTGCTTGTTTACACGATTTTTTCCACGAAAATCAGCGGCTGCTGCAATGCATTCGGGGCCCAGGGGATGGTTGAAAGAGAAAGGCGGCTGGTTCGGCCGCCTTTCAGGTTCAAGTTGAACAGGTTAAGCTCCTCACTCAACCCGCACTTCATCCGAGTACAACATGGGATTGCCGGCTCGGTCGTTCATGGAAAGTGTCCAGTGGTAACGGCCACGGGGTGCGACCTCTCCGCTTTGGAGGCGACCGTCCCAAGGAGCCAGGGCGTTGTGGGTTTGGAACACCTCGCGCTCAGCTGAATCGAACACCCGCAGCACCCAAGCTCCCTCTGCCTCCTTCGCCGCACGAGGCAAGAAGGTGTCATATCGTCCGTCCCCATCGGGCGAAAAGGACGAAGGCGCGCCCGCTCCAATGCGATCTCCCAAGCGAAGGGTCGCCACCTCGTGGTCTTGGCATCCGTAAGCGTTGCTTGCGATGAGGTGGACGGGATACTCACCCGGCACCTTCAATTGCGCTTGACTTTGGTTCAGCTTTTCTTCGCCAATGAGCCACGTGGAGCTGCTCGTGCGCTCGGTTTGGTTCTCCAAATGAACCAGCACTTCCTTGCCGTTCAGCGCCTTGGGCAATTTCCAGTTCAGCTTCGCCTCGGGGCGCGGACGAACGACGATCATGTTCTCTACGGTTCGCGTTCGGATTTGGCCATCGTTGTGGCTGCGCACGGAAATGGTGATGTCATAGGTGCCGGGGCGATCGAACACGTGAGAAGGCTCGGCTTCGCTGCTGAACGCACCATCGCCGAAATTCCACAGGAACGAACCCTCCGTCCACTCCCCATCCAACTTGAACGACACCTCCGTGCCTTCACACGCTTCTTGAACGGAGCTCTCGAAGCCGATGGCCCGCTCATCGGAAGCGGGGGTGGCGGGCTCTGCTAGGCTCGTTGCGGATTCTGCCGTGGCCGAAGGTTTCGCGGCGCTTCTGGCGGAAGGACTTTCGGTCAGTTCGCCTGCAGACTCCGTTCGTGCAGCAATCGCCGTCGGTTTGCTGGAGGAAGCAGACGATGCTGCAGCAGTGGCCTCTGGATTGGAAATCACGACCGAGCTCGTCGTGCGTGCGGCGGCCTCTTCTGCGGCAACAACCGCTCCCATTCCTTGGCCTGCTTGGCCATCGAACTTCACCCAAGCCGCAGGCTCGAGCGCGGGCTCAACCTGCACTTCCGGCTCGTCCCGCAAAAACAACCACCCCATCAAGCCCAAGGCAATTGCGCTCGACGCTGCAGCAACCCGACGGGCCGCTTGGTAGCGACGAGACAACTCGGAGCGCCCACCATCCGCTTGGCGGTCCAACTGCTTCTGCAACGATGCGAAATCAGGAGTCACCTCCGGCTCAAATTGAGCGAAGGCCTCCTTCAACTGCTCATCAAATCGATTCATCTCAGGCATACCGAGGTGAGTTTATTTAACCGGCTCTTCCCGGAGGGAGAGCAAGTGGTTTCGAATGTTCCGCCTGGCTTTCGCCAGGTTTGACTTGGACGTCCCGACGGAAATCCCCAATTCTTCGGCGATCTCTTGGTGGCCCAAGTTTTCAAATACATACAGGTTGAACACCGCTCGATAGACCGGAGTCAAGTGCTCCATCGCTCGGAGGACATCTTGCACGGTGAACCCCACTTCCTCGTCGAGTTCATCGGGCATGGGCCCATCGCTTTCGAGCCCTTCCATGGTCGCCTCGTCCCCCGAATCCCAGCCCGCTGCGCGCTTGCGGCGGATGAAGTCGATGGCGGTGTTGACCATGATGCGGCGAATCCAACCTTCAAAAGAACCTTTCGAGGTGTACCCTTCGATGTTCGAAAACACCTTCAGGAACCCCTCTTGCAACACATCCTGGACCGAATCGTGGTCCGAGATGTAGCGCAAGCACACCCCAAACATCAGGCGGTAATACCGCTCGAACACTTGTTGTTGCGCCCGCCGTTCCCCCCGCTTGCACCCATCGATGATGGGTCGGAGTTCTGCGTCGGACACATGCTGCGCTGAGTTCGAGACGTTCATGTTGTGAAAGGGTTGCCTCAAAAGATGCAACAAGGTGAAAACCAAACCTTCCGCGAATATAAGGCAATTCGAGGTGACCTGAGTGTCCGGCGGAAGAACGTACCTTTGCCCCATGCGCATTGTGGTCGGATTGTCAGGCGGCGTGGACTCCAGCGTTGCCGCCCATTTGTTGGTCGAAGAAGGCCACGAAGTCATCGGGTTGTTCATGCGAAATTGGCACGACGCGAGCGTCATCATCGACGAGGCTTGCCCGTGGGTGGACGACAGCCAGGACGCCATGTTGGTGGCGGAGCATTTGGGCATTCCGTTTCAGGTGTTGGACATGAGCGCTCAGTACAAGGAGCGCATTGTCAATTACATGTTCGATGAGTATGCGGCAGGGCGCACGCCAAATCCCGATGTGCTCTGCAACCGCGAAATCAAGTTCGACCTGTTCTTGCAGGCTGCGCGCGACCTCGGGGCGGAGGCCGTCGCGACCGGGCATTACTGCCAGCGTGCGGTCGAGGACGGACCGGAAGGCCCGACCTACCGGCTGCTCGCGGGGCGTGATTCGAACAAGGACCAGAGTTACTTCCTGTGCCAGTTGACCCAAGCGCAGCTGGAGGCGGCGCGGTTTCCCATCGGGGGGATGTTGAAGCCGGAGGTGCGGGATTTGGCCCGCCAAATCGGGCTACCGACCGCGGAAAAAAAGGACAGCCAAGGCCTCTGCTTCATCGGCAAAGTGCGGCTTCCGGAATTCCTGCAGCAACAGCTCGAACCGAAAACGGGCGACATCGTCGAAATCCTCGCCGACCACCCGCGCTTCGCGGAGCACGTCGATCCGGCGGAGCCCATCCATTGGCAGCCGGAGGACGGCGCGGTGGTGGGCACGCACCCGGGCGCGCACTTCTTCACGGTGGGCCAGCGCCGGGGCATCAACGTGGGCGGGAAGCCGGAGCCGTTGTTCGTGCTGGAGAAGGACGTGGAGACGAACACCCTTTATGTAGGCCAAAGCGAGTCCCACCCCGGCCTCGAGCGCCACGCCCTTTACATCGACGCGTCGGAGATGCACTGGGTGCGTCCGGATTTGGCCCTCCAGCCTGGCGACAAACGGAACGACTGGCACCTGCGCATTCGGTACCGCCAACCGCTGCAAACCGGCAGCATCGAGCACCTCGGCGACCGCGTGCGCCTCACCTTCGACGCCCCCCAAACGGGCGTGGCCTCTGGCCAATTCGCCGCGTGGTATGCCGGTGACGAGCTCATCGGATCCGGTGTCATCGCGGGGTGATGCAACCTTTTTTTGCTCGGATTGTTCCTTCTTTGTACCAACATCCAAACGCCATGCGGCTGATTCCATCCGGTTTGTTCGCGGCGCTGATGCTCTCAGCGTCCACCCTGTTTGCTCAGGATTGTGATGCCCCCGCCATCATTGCTTTCGAAAGCAGTTTGTGGGGCTCAGAAGTCAGTTGGTCCCTTGTAGACGAAACGGGCGCCCTCGTGGCCTCGGGATCCGGCTACTCCAACTACCAATCCACCACCCAGGAAGTTTGCCTCGGGGAAGGATGCCACGTCTTGGAAATGGTCGACAGCTTCGGAGACGGTTGGAATGGTGCGCATTGGACCTTGATTGATTTCGATGGCCAAGTTTACGGGCCGTACACCTTCACTTCGGGCTCTTACCAAGCGGTAGACGTTGCCGTGAATGGCGGTTGCGGAGGCGACGTCGCGGGTTGCACGGACCCGAACGCCCTGAATTACAACCCCAATGCGGTGGTGGATGACGGCACCTGTTACACCCTGGAGGACTGCTCCGGCTGCGAAAATGAACTCGCAGACCCGGTATGCGCTTGGAATCCCACCACGGATGAGATCACGTGGTACCCCGGCCCCTGCTGGGCATTGTGCGATGGAGCCATCGTGTTGGATGGGTGGAACTGCGGCGGTGAAACGGGAGGATGCACCGATCCGTTGGCTGTGAATTTTGACCCCGGTGCAACGTACGACGACGGAAGCTGCATCAGCCCGTGTGAAGAAGGCGACTTCCCCGCAACCTTCTACCTCTGCACGTTCAGCAACGGCAATGAGGTCGCCCTTGAGATCGTCCACGAATCGGGCTCGGTGCTTTACGACCAGGCAGGGTTCAACAGCGGAGCCATTGTTTACGAGGATTTCTGCCTCGAGCCGGGTTGCTACACCGCCACCTTGACCAACGCAGCGGGCAACTTGGGTTGGTACAACGGGTATTTCTCCATCACCGGCTCCAACGTCGACGTCTACAACATCACGCTTTCAGATGATGCCTCTTCGGCCACGTTCTTGTTTTCGGTGGATGGCGCTTGCGAGAGCGTACCCGGGTGCACGGACCCCGAAGCGGGCAACTTCGACCCCGAAGCCAACTGGAACGACGGAAGCTGCCTTCCCAGCTGCGATTGCGAGGACGAAGACTACAATCCGGTGTGCGTTTGGGATTGGACGAACGGGGGCTACGTCACTTTGAACAACCTGTGTGAGGCGGAGTGCCTCGGTTGGTCCATCGCGTGGACCGGAGATTGCAACGAACAGCCGGTGATTGGCTGCACGGACCCGGAAGCGTTGAATTACAATCCCGCGGCCACGATGAACCAGTCGTGCGTGTACGCTCCTGAGTGCACGGCGGACGAACTGCTCGTGACGATCGAATTGATCGCGGCAGACCCCGTTGCGGCCTATCCGCCGTACTTCTATGTCAGTGACCCGGTCGGGGGAAGCTTTCCCAATGTGGTGTCTTACACCTTGGACGGGGCAACCTTGGGAATGGGCTGCCTTGCGCCTGGCTGCTACAACTTCTTCATGTACGAAACGTGGTCCGGTTCTGGGGCCACCGCCACCGCGATTGCAGCAGGTGACACCACGGTATTCACCTTGGACGAGGGAACGTACAGCGCCACTTTTGGATGGGGCGTTGGAACCGATGAGCCGTGCGTTTACGAAATCGGGGGCTGCACCGACCCGGAAGCCCTGAATTACAATCCGACAGCAACGTTCGACAACGGCTCGTGCAACTACCCCTTGCTTTGCGACGAGGGAATCGTGAGCACCTTGTACGTCTGCACATTCTCGAATGGTGAAGCCGTGGGATTGAACATCACGGCGGAAGACGGCACCGTCTTGTTTGACCAGCAAGGATTCGGGGACATGGCCATCGTCTACGTGGACGTTTGTTTGGACCCGGAAATGTGCTACACCGTCACCATGACGAACCTCGATGGTGGATACGGTTGGTACGGAGGTTACTGGTGGCTGGACGCACAGGGCATCCAAATCGGGGGCGGCGAACTCCCCTACTACGCCACGGAAGCCACGGACAGCCTCGGTTGGTTTGGTGCGTGCGAGGACGGAACTTCCGGATGCACCGATCCCGCTGCGAGCAACTACAATCCGGAAGCGACCATCGACGACGGATCCTGCATCTACCCCAGCCCATGTCCCGTCGGTCAGCAAGTGGACTTCATGGTCCTCGCCCTCACCGACGCTTGGTTCGAAATCACGAACGCGGCCGGTGAAGCGATGGCAGAAGGGGTCATTCAAGGTGGGGCTTGGACGGGTTCAGCCTGCTTCATCGATGGCTGTTACGACTTCCATTTGGAATCCTACGGAGGCGCTTCATTGGGGGGGTCGTTCGCTTCGATGACCTTGGAGGACGGCACGATGCTGTCGATGGTGGCGGACGATTCAAGCATCATGGAGGAAGCGTTTGGCCTCGGAACGGAGTGCGGTGATTCGGTGTTTGACGGCTTTGGCGGCTCGCCTTGGGAGTTTGATGAAACCATCGCATTCACGCCCTACCCCAACCCCACCGAAAACGTCATCAACGTCAGCGGCAACGGCTGGGACCAACACTTCCCGGTCGATGTGACGGTGCGCGATTTGACGGGCAAAGTGGTCCACCGCGTGCGGATTGCTGAAGGGGTGCAGCCCCGGTTGAGCACGCGCGAATGGCCCGCAGGAATGTACCTGCTGCAGTTGAGCCAAGGCGAACGTTCGGGCCAAGCCCCGTTCATGATTGTGCGCTGACCAGCTTGACAACGACCTCAATGCAAAAGCCCGGCTCTGAAGCCGGGCTTTTGCATTGAGGAAAATGGGATTACTCGGACCCGATGCGCTTGGAAACGAGGTAGTTTGAGCGGTTGGGATCGTTGCGAGAGATCATCTCGGCAAGGAAACCCGCGAGGAAGAACTGGGCGCCGAGGATCATGCCGGCGAGGGCGATGTAGAACGCGGAGATTTCGGTGATGTTTTTGGCCTGAACCTCCACCCCGGTCCACGTCTCCTGCAGCAAGTAGTACAACTTCGTGCCCGCAATCAGCGTCAAGCCGATGGCGCTGACGAGGAACATCAACGAGCCGAGCGCGCCAAACAAGTGCATCGGCTTGCGGCTGAAACGCGACATGAAGCCGATGGTCATCAAATCGAGGAAGCCGTTCACGAAGCGCTCCATGCCGAATTTCGAGGAGCCGTATTTGCGGGCCTGGTGCTGCACCACGCGTTCGCCGATTCGGTTGAATCCCGCGTTTTTCGCGAGGATGGGGATGTACCGGTGCATTTCGCCTTGCACCTCAATGGCCTTGATGACCTCGCTGCGGTAGGCCTTCAAGCCGCAGTTGAAATCGTGGAGTTCGATGCCGCTGACCTTGCGCGTGGCCCAGTTGTACAGCTTCGTGGGGATTGTTTTGCTGAGCGGGTCGTGGCGTTTCTTTTTCCATCCACTGACCAAATCCAACCCGCCCTCCAACACCTGTTGCTCCAACGGCAAAATCTCGTCCGGGCTGTCCTGCAAATCCGCGTCCATCGTGATGACCACGCGGCCACGCGCCGCTTGAAAGCCCATGTGCAGCCCGGCGCTCTTCCCGTAGTTGCGGGCGAATCGCATTCCGACCACTCGATGCGGATCTGCCGCGTGCAGCTGTTCGATGACCGACCACGAGCCGTCGCGGCTCCCATCGTCCACGAAGATGACCTCGTAAGAACGACCGGTCAGCACGCGATCGATCCATGCCTTCAATTCGGGCAGGCTCTCCTCTTCGTTGAAGAGCGGAACGACGATGCTCAAGTCCAGCTGGGGGTCGGTTGCATGCAGCATGGGAAGCCTTACGGATTTGGCCTGCGAAAGTTATGCTCCAAAGTCTTCCTTGCGCCGCATGACAAGCGCCATGACCACCGTGGGGATGGCATAAAACAGCATGGACCAAACCCCGCTCATCGCTTGACCCGCCGGCGACAACCCCTTTCGAATTTCCGGTTCCATCTCCTCAAAGATCTCGGAAATCCTCTCAGAACCGCCCATCAAAGCCGCCACTTCCTCAATGCGCTCCATCGAGATTTGAACCGCCACCCCGATCAAACCCGGGTCAATCACGTGGTACAACACGATGCTGAACCCAATGACGATGAAGGTATTGACCGCAGCCACCACGTAAGCATGGCCCCACGCTCGGCCGAAGGAGAGCACGTTGCCCTCTTCTTGGCGAATGCCCTTCAACGCGAGGTACATGCCCACAAAAATGAGCACCCAAGAACTCACCCCAAACCAAGGGTCGAACAACCATGAAGTGTTGACAATGTATGCGATGAGGGTCAGGGCCACTTGGACTGCCCCCACGGCCGCGCCGTGCCGAACCGCTGCTGGATTGATTTTCATGCGGCGAATTTAGGGTTTGTGAGAAAGAATGCGGTACCTTTGTGCGGGGCAAGTCTCTTACGGCCAGCTCCCGCTGAATCCCCCAGGTCCGGAAGGAAGCAAGGGCAGGCGGTTGTAGCGGCGCGATAAGAATCGCTTGCCCTTTTTTCGTGCCCTGAAGTTTCGTGGGATTTGGTCCGAAGCGGCCCATCTTTGCACCACAACGCAACCCCATGGCCACACCCCTCCCCATCCGAAAGATCCTCGTCGCAAACCGCGGCGAAATTGCCCTGCGCGTGATGCGCACGGCCCGTGAAATGGGCATCGCCACCGTGGCGGTGTATTCCGATGCCGACCGCAATGCCCCGTTCGCGCGGTTCGCCGACGAGGCCGTGCACATCGGACCCGCGCCTTCTTCGCAGAGCTACCTCGTTACCGAGCGCATCCTCGAAGCCGCGCGTGCCACCGGAGCGGACGCCATCCATCCGGGGTACGGCTTCCTCTCGGAGAACGCGGCCTTCGCCACAGAGGTTCGGGAGGCGGGCATCCGCTTCATCGGACCGGAGGCGCACGCCATCGAAACCATGGGCTCCAAGCTCGCCGCGAAGGAAACGGTCATGAAGCGCAACGTGCCGCTCGTGCCAGGCACCGCCCACGCCATCACCGACCCCGAAGCGGCGCGCGAGGTGGCGGAAGCGATCGGCTACCCCTTGCTCATCAAGGCCAGTGCCGGAGGTGGCGGCAAGGGCATGCGGGTGGTGGAGCGCCCGGAGGATTTGGCGAGCCAATTCGACCGCGCCGTTTCGGAGGCCGTCAATTCGTTCGGAGATGGCAGCGTGTTCCTTGAGCGGTTCGTCACCTCCCCGCGCCACATTGAAGTGCAGGTGTTGGCCGATGAGCACGGCAACGTGGTCCACTTGTTCGAGCGGGAATGCAGCATCCAGCGCCGGCACCAGAAGGTCGTGGAGGAGGCGCCGTCCGCCGTGCTGACCGAGGCGTTGCGCGCGGAAATGGGCGCGTGCGCTGTGGAGGTGGCGCGGAGTTGCGGATACGTGGGGGCAGGCACCGTGGAGTTCCTGCTCGATGACCAAATGCGCTTCTACTTCCTCGAGATGAACACCCGCCTGCAGGTGGAGCACCCGGTGACGGAGTGCATTACGGGGGTGGATTTGGTCCGTGAACAAATCCGCATCGCGGAAGGCCACCCGCTGTCGTTCACCCAAGCGGACCTCGGCATTCAAGGCCATGCGCTCGAAGTGCGGGTCTACGCGGAAAACACCGCCGAGGGCTTCCTGCCCGCCACCGGCACGCTCACGCGCTACCGCCCGCCGGTCGGCCCCGGCATTCGGGTGGACGATGGCGTTGAAGAAGGCGGCGACGTGGCGATTCACTACGACCCGATGCTCGCGAAGTTGGTCGTGCACGGCCCCACGCGGGAGGCGGCCATCGACCGCATGATCCGCGCCATTGACGCGTACGAAATCATCGGCGTGGAGACGACGTTGGATTTTGGGCGGTTTGCCGTCGACCACGAGGCCTTCCGTTCAGGGCAATTCGACACGCACTTCGTGGGGCTGTACCACAGCGCCGAGGCCGAACAGCGGGAGGTTGCTTGCTCGGACGAGGTGCTCGCAGGCCTCGCCGTCAGGGCGATGCAGCAGGCTGACCGTTCCGTTCACGGGGCATCGCAACCGGCGCAGCGTTCGGCTTGGCGCACGGCACGGAGCTGATCAGGGCAACGGCGTGCCGGGCAACCACGCCCGCCACAGCTGTTCCATGCCCGTTGAGGCCGTGGCGCGCACCGTGAACGCCCCTGGCACGTCGACCTCCCCCGGGTCGATGACGTAAATCGGCACCCCCGGCGCAGTCGCATGGACCAACCCGGCTGCAGGATAAACGTTCAACGACGTGCCGATGACCAGCAATGCGTCCGCCCGGGCCACCCGCTCCGCAGCGGCTTCGAGGTGCGGCACGTCCTCCCCAAACCACACCACGTCCGGCCGCCAACGGTAGCCGTCCGGGCACCGATCCGTGGCCCGCACTTCCCACCGAGGCCACACCATCGACACGCCGCTCGGCCCCGAGCTGCGCACGCGCCGGAGTTCCCCGTGCAAGTGCAGCACCCGCGAAGAACCGGCCCGCTCGTGCAGGTCGTCCACGTTTTGGGTGATCACCTCCACCTCCAAATGCGCCTCGAGCGCCGCAAGCAAGCGGTGCCCCCGATGCGGCTCGACCTCTTCAAACAGCTGCTTCCGACGGCGATTGTAAAATTCCGTAACCAAATCCGGGTTGCGCGCCCACCCCTCCGGCGTGGCAACATCCTCCACGTTCACCCGCTGCCAAATGCCCCCAGGCGTCCGAAAGGCATCCACTCCGCTCTCGGTGCTCATGCCCGCTCCCGTGAAAACCGCGAGCCGATTCGGTCGTTGCAATGTCCGCTCCATGCTTCTAAGGTAGCGCGCCCTCCCCTATCTTTGCCCCGCATGTCCGAACGTCACTTCATCATCTACGACCTCGAAGCCACCTGCTGGCGGAGTCCGAAGCCCAAGCAGGTGGAGGTCATCGAAATCGGAGCGGTGAAAGTGAACGAACGGCTCGAAATCATTGACGAATTCTGCTCGTTCGTCAAGCCCACGCTCCATCCGAAAATCAGTCCCTTCTGCACGAAGCTCACGTCGATCACTCAACGGGACGTGGACCCGGCAGGGCATTTTGACGAGGTGGTTTTGGACTTCGAAGACTGGATCAACCCCAAGGAGGTGCGCGCGGTGCTCATGAGTTGGGGCGAGTTCGACAAGCGCCAACTGCTGCTCGACGCCAAGCTTCACCAAATGGAGCTCCCGTGGCTGCGCTACCACGCCTGCCTGCAAATGCACTACAGCCGCTGGAAGGGCTCGAAGAACCAAATCGGCCTAAAAAACGCGATGAAGCTCGAAGGCCTGGAATACTCCGGCACCCAGCACCGCGCCATCGAAGACGCGCGCAACATGGCCCGGTTGTTCCAAGCGATCGCGCGCCCGATGTCGCTCGTGGAATCCTGAACATGGCCGCCCCCAACGCCTTCAGCTTCGGACGCGTGGCGTTCCTCGTGCAGCACACCTTCCGCGTGGAATTCAGGCAAGGCCACGCGCTCATCGGCCTCCTCCTGTTCGCCCTCTCCTCCGTCTACGCGGCTTTCCAGTCGGTGGGCGACGACGCCGGGGTAGAGAGTTGGAACGCACTCATTTGGATTGTGTTGATTTTCACGGCATTCAATGCCATGGCGCGCCCCCATCCCGACGACCGCCCGGAGAACCGGCAGTACCTCGCGCACGTGGTGCGCCCGCTGGAGTGGATGCTGGCGCGCACCGTGTACCACTGGGCGCTGATGACGGTGCTCGCGGCGCTGGTGTTCGCGGCGTTTGCCTTGTTCTTGGGCACGGACCATTTGGCGGGCGGGCGCGGCTGGTGGATGTTCGCGGGGTTGGAATTGGCGGGGTGGGCGTTGGCGAGCTGCTTGACTTTGCTGGCGGCGATTGCGGCGTTGGCGGGGGCGGGATTTGGGTTGACGGCCGTGATGGGGTTGCCGCTCATCGTGCCCATTGTGTTGGTGGCCACGCGCTTCGGGAACGACCTGTTGAGCGGGCTGACCGGCGAGGAAACGGTGGAAAACTTGCTTTTTTTGGGAGCCTTGGCGGGGGGCATTACGGCCTTTGGCTTGGTGTTGTTCCCTTACCTTTGGCGCGATTAATTCCGCATGAATCACCGAGGATTTACGGCTTTTGGGGTTGCGCTGTTGCTGTACGTGTTTGCGATGGTCGCGTGGGTGCCGTTGGGGCCGGGTTTGGTGGAGGTGATGACCGATGAAGCAGGCCAAACCCACGCCATCGCTCACGGCACGCACTTCACCCAATCCCCCGATCAGCTCCGCGCCTTCTCCGGCACGCAAGATCGGCTGTTCCCCCTCGCCTTCGAGGTGGTGAACGACCACCGGCTGCTCCTGCGCCCCGCATGGCCCGACACGCTGCACAAGCGCTCCCTCGACCTGTTCGTGCAGTCGCCTGTGGACGGCACCTTGTCGCTCGGCAACGCGTTCTTCGTGGAGTCGGCGGCGCTGGAACCGGAACACCGGTATGCGCCCGTGGAGGTGTTGGACGGAAGCAACCAACTCGGCTTCCACTTTCCCTTCCAGCCGCAGATTTTCGAGACCATTCGCAACCTGATGCTCCACGTGCCGATGTGGTTCACCATGTTCTTCCTGATGGGCATCAGCTTCGTTCAGTCCATCAAGCACCTCGGCGCAAAGACGTTGGGGCTGGCCGATGAGCGCGCCGTCGCCTCGGCCCAAACTGGCCTCTTCTTCGGCGTCATCGGCCTCGTGACCGGCTCGCTTTGGGCGCGGTTTACGTGGGGCGACTGGTGGGTGGCGAGCGATCCGCAGCTCAATGGCGCGCTGGTGACCGTCCTCGTTTACGCGGGGTACCTCGTGTTGCGCGCGGCGGTAGACGATCCGGTGTTGCGGGCGCGGATTTCGGCGGTGTTCAACCTGTTCGCGTTTGTCCTGCTCATCATCTTGCTGATGATTTTCCCGCGGTTCAACGAGAGCCTGCACCCGGGGAAAGGCGGCAATCCGGGATTCAATACCTACGACCTCGACAGCAGTTTGCGCGCGGTCTTCTACCCGGCGGTCATCGGCTGGATCCTGCTCGGAGTGGGCATGTACCGGCTGCGGCTGCGGATGGAATCGCTCGGCCGCCGAATCAATCGATTGGAACCATGATGCACCTTGAACTTCTTTCAGCCGCCCCCCACCCCATCGAGGGGCTGTTCCTCGGCGCAGGCAAGGCCGGCGTGGTGGTCGGCGTGGCGGCCATGATCCTCATCGGCCTGCTCCTGTGGATGGCCCAAGCCGGGCGTCGCTTGAAGGCGCTTGAAACGCGGTTGGAAGCGGCCGAAAAACGGCCTGCAGGTGCCAACGCCTCCACCCCCATCACCCCCCAACGCTCATGAAACGCTCCCACCTCATTGTGTTGCTGCTGACGGCGGGCATGGTCGGCACGCTCATCGCCACCCTCACTTCGACGGCGCGCTCGGTTTCGTTCACCGAGGCGGCGGCCGGCGACGCCTCGACGTACAAGGTCTCCGGGACGCTGGTCCGCGAGGAGCCTGTGCTGTACGACCCGCAGGTGGACGCCGGGTTGACGCGCTTCACGATGAGGGACCGCGAAGGCAACGTGGCCGAGGTTCACTTGTACGAGGCGAAGCCGACGGGCTTGGAGAACTCGGAGTCGATCGACCTCTACGGTCATTTTGTGGGCCAAACCTTCCACGCCGACCGCATGCTCATGAAGTGCCCCTCGAAGTACAACGAGCAGAACCACGTGCTCGGTGAGGAACCCCAAACCGCGGGCGCCTGATGGACATCGAGTACATCGGCGAATGGACGGTGGTCGCGGAAATCGGTCGCGGCCTGATTGCGCTGGGGTTGGCGAGTTCGCTGCTCGCCGTGGTGGCGTATTTGGCGGGTTGGGAACGGTTCGCACGGCGCGCCTTCACGGTGCATGCGGCCTCGATTTTCGGGGCGATTGGGCTGGTGTTTGCCCTGTTCATCGGCCACCGCTACGAGTTCCAGTACATCTGGAAGCACCTGAACAACGAGATGCCCATGCGCTTCATTTTCAGCGCGTTCTGGGGCGGCCAAGAGGGCGGTTTCCTGATGTGGATGTTCTGGCACAACGTGCTCGGCCTCATCCTGATGCGGGGCAAGCACGCCTTCACGGCCACCGCGATGGCGGTGCTCGCAGCCATCGAGTTCTTCCTCACCACCATGCTCCTCGGGGTGTACTTCGGGGACTTCCAGTTGGGCCTCGATCCGTTCTTGTTCATGCGCAACGCACCCGAGAACATCGGGCTGCCGTGGACGATGCGCCCAGACTACTTGTCGCTGCCGTTCTTCGCGGACGGGCAAGGGCTCAATCCGCTGTTGCAGAACTACTGGATGACCATCCACCCGCCGACGCTGTTCCTCGGATTTGCTTCGACGGCGATTCCGTTCGCTTTGGCCATTGCTGGCTTGCGCAACCGCGCGGACCGGAGCTGGATGAAGCCGGCGTTGCGCTGGTCGTTCTTCGGGGTGGGCATCCTCGGACTGGGCATCCTGATGGGAGGCGCTTGGGCCTACGAGGCGCTGAGTTTCGGGGGGTTCTGGGCCTGGGATCCCGTGGAGAATTCGTCGTTGGTGCCTTGGATTACGCTGACGGCGGGGGCGCATTTGCTTTTGGTCAACCAAAACCGGAAGCGGCCCACCGCCCTCTTCAGCACGTTCTACTTCCCGCTCATCAGCTTCCTGCTGGTCGTTTACAGCACCTTCCTGACCAAATCCGGCATCCTCGGCGACACCTCCGTCCACTCCTTCGTCGATTCCGGCATCCTCCCCCAACTCCTCGCATACCTCCTCGCCTTCACGATGCTCGCGCACGTCATGTTGCTCGAATCGCCCAAGCGGCGGTGGCGAGCCGTGGCGTTGTTGGCGCCTTGGGCTGTGGTGATGCTGAAGGGCTGGGTCGTGGAAGCGCTGGTCGGGGTGCTCGTCACGTTGGCGGGCATGGCAGTGGCCGCGTACCGGAAGGACATCGAGAGCAATGCCGAGGAAGACGCGCTGTGGTCGCGGGACTTTTGGATGTTCGTGGGCAGCTTGCTCCTGCTGGTCTCGGCGGTGCACATCACGTGGCAAACGTCCATCCCGGTGTTCAATGCGTTGCTCGAGCCGTTTTCAACGCCGCTTCAGTGGCTTGCGGATGCGACGGGCAGTGGCGTCATCGAGACCTGGGCGCGGCATGACATGGCGCCGGGAACGGATTTGGACCGAACCTATCACCTCGTGCAGGTGCCGCTGGCCGTGCTCATTCTGTTGCTCATCGGCATGACGCAATGGCTGAAGTACAAGCAGACGAAGCTGGAGACCATTCGGAAGGAGCTGTACATCGCATATGGGGTCGCGTTTTTGGGGCTCATCGGGGTGCTCGTGTTCTACGATTTCGAAGCGTGGGAGGCGCCGCGGGTGGCGTTGCTGGCGGCGGCGGTGTTTGCGGCCTCGGCGAATTTCCGGTACCTGCGGAAGGTGGCGGGGTCGAATTGGAAGCAGTGGGGGTCGCCGCTCGCGCACGTCGGGTTCGCGCTCGTGTTGTTTGGGGCCGTGCTGTCCACCTCCCAAAAAGAGATCATCTCGCAAAACCGGATCGGGGATTTGTCCACGCTCAACGAGGAACTCAACAACCGCGAAGACTTGCTGCTGATGCAAGGCGACACGCTGCCGATGGGTCCGTATTTCGTGTCGTACGTGGCCCCGCGGACGGAGGGCATTCACGTGAAGTTCCGGATGGACTACTTCGAGAGCGAGCCGAAGCGTTACCTGACTGGGGACGTGGTGCTGGTGGACGGCATGGTCTTTCAGGCCATCGACGAGCACTCCGCCTCGCCGCGGTTTGAGGAGGACATGGAGGCGCATTGGCAGTTCGTGCCGTTTCCAAATCAGCGGCAGGCGCGGCAGGCGATGCGCTGGGAGGCGGGTGTCCCTGGGGATTTCCTGTTCTCGCTGGACCCGCGGATTCAATTGAACGAGCGGATGGGGAATGCGCCGGAGCCGGATACGCGGCACTGGTGGGACCGGGATTTGTACACGCACATCAAGTGGGGTCGGGTGTCGCCGCCGGAAACGGACGAGGAAGGGTGGCTCGGCGGGCGGGAGTCGGAATTGGCGGTGGGCGACAGCGTGTTGATGGGGAGCGTGCTCGTGCGGTTGGACTCGCTGCGGGCGGTGCGGGATGAGGAGCGGCCGGGGTTGGGGTTGTTGGAGCGGGATTTGGCCTTGGCGGCGTGCATCACACTGAAGGACAAGGGCAAGGAGGCGCCGCATGAGCCGCTGTACATCGTGCGCGATTCGCTCATCATTCCGGATTTGTACGTGGCGGAGGACTGGGGGCTGCGGTTCCGCATCGACCGGTTCGACCCGATGACGGAAACCATCGGCTGGACGGTTTGGGAGCACGAGTCGGTGCGGCGGGATTTCGTGGTCATGCAGGCGGCGATTTTCCCGATGATCAACATCTTGTGGATCGGCGTCATCCTCATGACCATCGGTTCCTTGATGGCCGTGTGGAGCCGATTCGCACAACGGAAAGGGCGCGGATGAAGTGCGGGTTGATGGGGTCGGGACACGTGGCCCACGCGCTGGGTCGGCATTGGGCAGGCTCAATCGGATGGCACGCCCACTGGAACCGCTCCGAGACGCCGCTTTTTCCCACCGTGCCTTTCAGCGCGGACGCATCCGATTGGGACGTGGCCGTGCTTGCCGTGGCCGATGATGCGCTCGAAGCAGTCAGTGCGGAACTTCCCGCGAACGTGCTGCGGGTTCACCTCAGCGGGGCGAAACCGCTCGAGGCCGTGTTGCAGGAGGGCACACGAGGAGCGGTCATGTGGCCCGTTTGCTCCATTCGGAAGGAGCGCATGCCCGATTGGGACACCGTGCATTGGGCGGTTGAGGCTTCCGACAACGACGCGCTGGAATGGGCCTTGAACGCGGTCAGCGCTTTGGGAGGAATGCCGCACGTCCTGTCGAGCGAACAGCGCCTTCGGGCCCACGTAGCCGCGGTGTTTGCCGCCAATTTCAGCAACCTGATGCTCGCCGAAGCGGCCGAATTGGTTCAGCCAACGGGGTTGCCTTGGACCGCTGTGCACGCCTTGGCCCAAGGCGTCATGGAGCGCGCCGCGACGGAAGCCGGCGCCCAGCTCATCACCGGCCCTGCAGCGCGCGGAGACGCGGCGACGCTGAACGCGCACCGATCGCTGCTGGCCGACGCTTCTGATTTGGCCTCGCTTTATGAGGTCCTCACCCAACGGATTCAACACCGCTCATGAACTACAAGACCCAATTGCACGACATCCGCCTCTTCGCCTTCGATTACGACGGGGTGTTTTCCAATGGAACCATCCTGCTGATGCCCGATGGGTCGCAAGTGCGCTCGGCTTCCGTGCGCGACGGATTCGCCGTTCAATGGGCGGTGAAGCAAGGCGTGGTCCTCGCCCTCGTGACGGGCGGCAAGGAACCCGCGGTTGAACACCGGTTGCGCGGCCTCGGGGTGCAGCACATCCGTTTGGGCGCACACGACAAACTTGCCGTGGTGAACCAGCTCGCGGCGGACTTGGATGTGCCGATGAGTGCCATCGCGTACATGGGCGACGATCTGCCCGACCTGCCCGTCATGCAAGCGGTGGGCCTTGCAGCGTGCCCTCAGGACGCCGTTCCGGAAATCCGTGCGGTGGCCGATTACGTGAGCCCGTTTGCGGGGGGCACGGGGTGCGTGCGGGATCTCTTGGAGCAGTACATGAAGCTCCACGGGATTTGGGACCAAAACGGGGTCCACCACTGGTAAATCACCCATCCCGAAAAAGAACCCGTACCTTCGCGCCGCCCATGGATAAGAACACGTTGACTGGATTGGCCTTGATGGCCTTGATTTGGATCGGATACGCCCTCTATTCCGCCCCTTCTGAAGAAGAACTCGCGGCCCAAGAAGCGGCGCGCGTCGCAGAACAAATGCGAGCGGACAGCCTCGCCGCGGCCACCGCCTCCGAGGAAGCCGTCTGGGCTGAGCGCCAAACAAAGGCCGCTGAACCCCTCGACAGCGCAGCGCGCGCCGCTGTGGATGCAGCTGCGCGCCTGAAGTTCGGTCCCTTGGCCCCTGCAGCAAACTCCGAAACGGCAGGTGAAGTCGTGCTGACCGGCGGACTGCTCGAAGTCGCTTTCACCACGCAAGGCGGTCTTCCCGTAAGGGCCACACTCCGGGACGGATCGACCCGTTACGGTTCGGATGAAGCCATTTCCTTGTGGGACCCGGAACGCAGCCAAATGGACCTTCACTTCGACCTCGCTGCCGCAGGCCGTGTGAGCGCCTCCGATTTGAACTTCGCCGTGGTCAGTTCCTCGGACACGAGCGTCGTGCTGGAAGCCCGCGGCGACCAAGGGACGGCGTTGCGGTGGGCGCACGCGCTCGACGGGTACCAAGTGCGCAGCGAGCTCAGCTGGATTGGCATGGCGGGATTGGCCTCGGAGCAGGCGAAGTTGGTTTGGCAGGCCGTGGGGTTGTCGAACGAAAAAGGACTTGAATGGGAACGCCAACACAGTGCCGTGTACTTCCGCGAGGCCGGCATGGGCCGCGACTACCTCGGCGATGGCCGCGACGACGAAGAGGTGGTTGAGGGCGGCTTGGAATGGTTTGCATTCAAGCAGAACTTCTTCAGCGCATTGGTGGCCTTGGAAGGCGGTTTTGCCCCGGGGGCTGAATTGAAAAGTGCACCGCTCGAAGGCGACACCACAGCCACCATGGCCTACCAAGCCCAAGTGGGGGTGCCGCTCAAATTCGCTGCCGGCAACGCCGCGAGCTCCTTCCAATTCTACTTCGGCCCGAATGAAATCGACGCCCTGAACGCCACCGAACTCGGAGAGGTCGATCGCATCATCGATTACGGCTGGTGGATTTTTGGCTGGGTCAACCGCAACCTGATCCTGCCGCTCTACAACGTGCTCAGCCAGGGGATTGCGAGCGTGGGCCTCATCATCCTCATCATCACGGTGGTCATCAAGCTGGTGCTCTCCCCCATCACGTGGAAGAACTTCATGAGTTCCGCGAAGATGCGGGTCTTGAAGCCAGAAATGGACGCCATCAACGAGCAGCACAAAGACGATGCGATGGCGCGCCAGCAGGCGATGATGACGCTGTACCGCGAAACGGGCGTGAACCCCTTGGCGGGTTGCCTGCCTGCCCTGCTCCAGATGCCCATCCTCTACGCCATGTTTCGGTTCTTCCCCGCGAACATCGACCTGCGCGGCAAGAGCTTTTGGTGGGCGGATGACCTCGGTGCCTACGACAGCATCCTCGATTTGCCGTTCACCATTCCCATGTACGGCGCCCACGTCAGCGGCTTCACCGTGTTGATGGCCGCTTCGACCTTCTTCTACATGCGCCTCACCATGGCGAGCCAACCGCAACAGCCGCAGCAACCGGGCATGCCCAACATGAAGGTCATCCAGCAGGTCTTCCCCTTCATGATGCTCTTCTTCTTCAATCGGTATGCGGCGGGATTGAGTTTGTACTACTTGACGGCCAACGTCATCAGCATCGGACAGATGTACGCCATCAAGGCCTTCTTCGTGGACGAGGACAAAATCCGCGCGAAAATCGAAGCGAAGAAAGCCCAGCCGAAGAAGAAAAGTTCGTTCCAAGAGCGGCTCGAGCAGATGCAGGCCGAGCAGCAAAAGCGGACGAAGGAAATCAAACAAAACCGGAAAGGACGCAAATGAGCCGGTGGCTGCTCATCGGGGTGTTAGCGGTTTGGTCGTGCGCGGTTCAAGCGCCCACCGCTGAGGAGTCGTTGCTCCCGGTGCATTTTCGCCGGACGATGTGCTTCGGCCCGTGCGCAGCATTCACCGCCGACTTCGCAGCCGATGGTTCGGCCACCCTCGCCTTGGTGCGCGGGGCATCGGGCACGCCTCTGGCGGACTTGGAGCCAGGAACCTACCGCGGAACGGTGTCGGTGGAAGCCTTTGAATCCGCAGCCCGACTGGCGGAAGCGGCTTCCTATTGGGAATTGGAAGCCACCTACGACAACCCCATGATCATGGACCTTCCAGCAGTCGAAACGACGTTGCGGGGACACACCGTGTACAACCGACATGACGGACCGGATTTGCGAGCGCTGTATGCCGCGCTCGATTCGGTGGTATTCGGTGTAAATTGGACCCCCGTTTTGGCGCAATGACAACGAAACCAGAATCCATCATAATGAAGCAATTTCAAGCAACCTTGATCGTCGCGTTGCTCAGCATCAGCTCGTTCGTTCGAGCCGATGAGGGCATGTGGCTCATCCACATGCTCGAACGCATCGCCGCGGCCGAGATGAACCAAGCGGGACTCAACCTCACCGCCGAAGAGATTTACGACATCAACAACGCTTCCCTCAAGGACGCCATCGTGCGATTGAACGGCGGGATGTGCACGGGCGAAGTGATTTCGTCGCAGGGCTTGGTGCTCACGAACCACCACTGCGCGTACGACGCCATCCAAGGCTTCAGCGCTCCGGAGCACGATTACCTGACCGATGGCTTCTTCGCGATGTCGTTGGGCGAGGAGATGCACATTGAGGACTTTGAAATCAGTTTCCTCGTGCGCGTGGACGATGTAACGGACCAAATGTTGGCCAACGTCACCGACGAGATGTCCGAAAGCGAGCGTTCGGAAGCCATCCGCGCAGCCCGCGGCACGGTCATGGAAAGCTTGGATCCAGAAGGCGCGAAGGAAATCGAAATCAAGAGCTTCTACTACGGCAGCGAGTACTACGCTTTTGAGTACAAGACCTACCTGGATGTGCGCCTCGTGGCGGCTCCGCCCGAAAGCGTGGGCAAGTACGGTGGCGACACCGACAACTGGATGTGGCCGCGCCACACGGGCGACTTCTCCATGCTCCGCATTTACGCGGACAGCGACAACGAGCCCGCCGAATTCAGCGAGTCGAACGTGCCCTTGACGCCCAAGCGCCACCTGAACATCAACACGGCCGGCGTCCAACCCGGCGACTACACGATGGTGATGGGTTACCCCGGCAGCACGGACCGCTACCTCAGCAGCTACGGCGTGCGCCAAGCGCTCGATGCCTACAACCCTTCGGTCGTGGCCGTTCGCGACCTCAAGCTCCGCACCATGAAGGAGCACATGGACGCCGACCTCGGCGTACGCATCCAATACGCCGCGAAGTACGCCCAAACCGCCAACTACTGGAAGTACTACATCGGCCAGTCGAAAGGCCTGACGCGCCTCGAAATCGAGCAAAAAAAGAAGGCCCTCGAAGACGAGTTCGCCGCTTGGGTGGCGCAGGATCCTGCGCGCGAAGCGAAATACGGGGAGGCCCTCGACTTGATCGCTTCGTACTATGCTGAAACGGATGCCACGGTGAAGGGCGACGTGTACGCGTTGGAGGCCGGACTCATCGGCGCAGACTTGCCGTTGTTCGTGTTCCGGTTCACGCGGATGGCGCCGGGCCTGTTTTCTGAAGATGCCGAGGAAGCGGCCGCGACGCGGGAAGCGTTGACGGATTTGGTCCAAGGTCACTTCAAGGAATACGACCAAGCCACCGACCGCGACGTGTTCGTGCGCCTCATGACGAAGTACATGAACGACATCGCACCCGATCAACAGCCCAGCTTCTTCAGCACGGTTCAAGGCAAGTACAAGGGCGATTTCAACGCCTTTGCGGAACAGATGTACGCGAAGAGCTTCCTCGTGGACCAGGACCGGTGCATGGCCTTCCTTGCCAAGCCATCAGAGAAAACCCTCAACAAAGACCTCGCTGTGGAGGTGGGCCGCAGCCTCGCGGAACGCTACTTCAGCACGATGAACGCCGGTGCTCAGGAGTCCTTCGATCGCGGCTACCGCTTGTTCGTTGAAGGCTTGCGCGAAATGCAGTCGGACAAGCTGTTCTACCCGGACGCGAACTCGACGATGCGCGTGACCTTCGGCCAAGTGGGCGCTTACGACCCGGCTGATGCGGTGCACTACGACCACTTCACGACGGCCAACGGCATCATGGAGAAGAAGGACAACTCGAACCCCGAGTTCGTGGTGCCTTCGCGTTTGGAGGAATTGATCCGTGCCCGGGACTTCGGTCGTTGGGCGGACGCCGATGGTGAATTGCACGTGTGCTTCATCCACGGCACCGACATCACGGGCGGCAACTCAGGCAGCCCCGTCATCGATGGCAACGGCAACTTGATCGGCCTCGCCTTTGACGGCAACTGGGAAGCGATGAGCGGAGACATCACCTTCGAGGAGGAACTGCAGCGCACGATTTCTGTGGACATCCGCTACGTGATGTGGGTCATCGACAAGTTCGCAGGGGCCCAAAACCTCATCGACGAAATGGACTTCGTTTCGGAGCCCGGCCGCGGAAGCCGCCAGTGATATCGAACAGCATTGCATAAAAAAGGGGAGTGCCGCGAGGCCCTCCCCTTTTTTCTTCGGCGGGTTCAGACCGCGTTTCGGCTCGCGTTGATGATGCCGAACATCGAGCGAATGATGAGTCGGCGCAGCGTTTCCCCATCCCAACCGTTCGCCTGCGCCCCGGGGCCTTCCGCGCGCTTCATCAACGCGAAGTGCTGGATGACCAACAGCGGCTTGATCAGGCTATCGCGCAGGCCGATGGACTCGCGGATGGCGGGGTTGCGCTCCATGAGCTCGGATTGGCCGGAAATCGCAAGCACCAACCGCTTCGTGCGCTCGAATTCATCGTGAATGGTGTTCCAGAGGGCGCCGAATTCGGGATGATCGGCCAAGTGCGCGGTCAACCGGAAATCGCACTTCAACATGCTCTGCATGCTGTTTTCAACGAGGGCTCGGAAAAACGCGTTCCGCTCGTACAATGCAGCCGCTTCTTCCAAGCGACCGACGACCTCCAAGGCTTCAAGTGCGGTGCCGAGTCCGAAGTAGCCGGGCACGTTTTGGCGCAACTGGCTCCAGGACCCCACGAACGGAATCGCCCGCAAGTCATCGAGGGTCAGCGGGCCGCCTGATTTCCGACGCGTCGGCCGACTGCCCACGTTGGTCTCTCCATAGAAGTGCAACGTACCGTAAGACTCGAGGTAGGGCAAAAATGCGGGATCGGTCTTGAGCCGCGTGTAATGCGCAAAGCTCGTTTCGCTCAACTCGTCCATCAGGGCGGCGTCGCGGTCTCCCGAATCGGCCCCTTGGACGTCATCGAAGAGCCGGTTTTGAAGCCCCGCGGTCAGGAGCAGCTCCATGTTGAAGGAGGCGCTTTTCGGGATGCCGAAGTTGGAACTGATCGTTTGGCCTTGGATGGTGGTCTGGATTTCCTTGTTCTCGATGCGGTCGCCAAGGGAAGCGTAAAACCGGTGGGTGTTGCCACCGCCACGGGCAGGCGGCCCTCCCCGACCATCGAAAAACAGCACCGTCACGCCCGCCGCTCTGCTGACCTGGGTCAACGACTCCTTCGCCCGGAAGATGGACCAATTCGCGCGCAGGTAGCCGCCGTCTTTCGTGCCGTCGGAGAAGCCGAGCATGATGGTTTGGCGGTGGTTGCGCCGCGCGAGGTGTGCGCGGTAATCGGTTTGGTCATACAATTTGCCCATCTCCTCTTGCGCTCGGGCCAAATCATCAATCGTCTCAAACAACGGCACCACATCCAGCGTCATCGATCCCTCCCACCCCGCAGCCCGCGCAAGCAGCACCACCCCGGCCACGTCCTCCGCACCCCGGCAGTTCGAAATGATGAACCGGTGACACGCACCCTCCCCATTCGTCCGCTGGATGTCGCGCATGGCGGCCAACGCCTCCAACGCATCCCGGTGGCGCTCCTCGTCCAACACGACCGGCGCCGTTGGCATCCACGTCAGCAACGCGTGCATCCGCCCTTCCCAATCCATCGCCTCAAACGCTTCCACGCCCCCTTCCCAATGCGCCTGCAACACCGCATTCCGCGCCGCCTTCAGCACGCGGCTGTCCTGCCGGATGTCGATCGACGCAAAGTGCATCCCGAACAGCCGAACCTTGAACTGGAACATGCGGATCGCCTCCAAGTAGAGGCCGTTGTAATGCTCCTCCACCCAATCCGCCACTTCGTCCAAGGGTTCGAGCAAATCGACCGGCTTCAGCGGGTGCGTATCGGGGTGGAGCATCGCGGCTTCCACTTGGTCCTGCAAGGCATCGAGCAAATCGCTCGTGTGCTTGAACGTCACGCGGCGGCGCAAGTCCCGCAGGTCGCGCCGGTAGCAGCGGAGCAAGGACACCCGCAGCCGCTTTGCCACGTTGCGGGTCGTGTCCGCATCGACGTACGGGTTGCCATCTCGGTCGCCCCCGGGCCAAAATCCAATCGTAATGAGCCCATTCGAAATGCCCTTCGCCTCGGGATCGTCCAAGGCCTGCGCCACGCGCATGAACAGCTCAGGCGCCGCCGTGTAAAACACGTTCTCAAGGTACCACGATTGCCGCACCGCCTCGTCGAACGGGGTCGGTGGTTCGCTTTGGAAAAACGGGGTGAGGCCCAACTGGTGCAGCAGCTTCCGGATGCTCACGAGGTCGTTCTCCTGCATTGCTTGGGCCAAATCCGTGATGATGGCCAGCGCATTCCCCGGATAAAATTGCGTCGGGTGCGCGGTCAGCACCACCCGCACGGCGTAATCCTGCATGATGGCCTTGAGCTCTTCCGTCAGGCCGTGCCGGCGGGTGCGTTGCATGAGGCTTTGGAGCGACTCCGTGCCGCCGAGGTCGTTGAGCTGGGCGTAGCGCGCGTCCTCCAAGGCGTCCACAAGCACCACCTGCCGCTCCACGTACTGGATGATGCGGAAAAGGAGTGCTACTTGGTCATCGCGGTCCGTGAGGCTTTGGGATTGGAAAAACCGTTCGAGGATCTCCACGGGCGATTGGCTCTCCTCGAGCCCCTGTTCGCACGCCTCTTGCAGGAGGGGCACGCGCAGACCGGTTTGGCGGATGCCGTCGAGCGGCAGGGTTAGGAAAATGCCGTTGAATACTTGGAACGGATGGCTCACCACCGCTTGGTACTCTTTGCGTTCGCGTGCGTTCATGATTGGGGTTTCTCCGCGCAAGTTACCCGCCCTTCAGGACAAATCACAGGGCACGCGCTACCTTTGTCCCCGATGGAATACCGCAACATGGGCAGGACCGGACTGCAGCTCAGTGAGCTGTC
>CAYMHW010000015.1:0-33993 GCA_964390365.1 uncultured Comamonadaceae bacterium
ACCACACTTCTGCATCCACCCGCTCCGCCGACGCCTCAACGTGGCGCTGGACGAAGTTGCCCAAGGTGCCATGGGATTCGCTGGGGTACCAACTGGCAATGTGCAGGATGCGGAGGTTCGTGGGAACGGCTTCCTTCATGCGGCCTAAGTTCGCAAGGAATCGGGTTAAACTTTCGTCCCCTTCGCAGTTCTAAAGATTAAGACTTAAATTGAAGCCAATATGTTGAAAACGTTCTTGTTCGCCTTCGCCACAGCCGTGATTTGTACCGGCTGGTCGCAGTCCCCGACGTTCTATGAAGATGTTGCTCCCATCATCTATCAGAACTGCACGCAGTGTCACAGACAAGGTGAGATTGGCCCCATGCCTTTCACGAATTACGAAGAGGTATCGAATTTCGGGTCCTTCATTGCCTACGTGACTTCCACGGGTTACATGCCGCCTTGGACTCCTGACCCCAACTACTCCACGCTGCGGGGTGAACGGTTTCTGTCGGAGGCCGAGATCGCGTTGTTGGCAGACTGGGTAGCGGCGGGCATGCCGGCGGGAGACCCTACAGCGGATCCGGGTTTGCCCGACTTTCCAGAGGGAAGCCAAATCGGGGAGCCCGATGTCGTGGTGCACATGCCAGCGGCCTACCTGCACGGTGGGGACATGAGCGAGCAATATCAGGTTTATGTGCTCGAAACGGGTGTGTCCGTTGAAACCGAAATCCGGGCGGTGGAAATTCGCCCGGAGAACCGGGCCATTGCCCACCACGCGCTCATCGGCTACACAGAGAACCCTTCATCAATCGCTCAGGCCGAACAATTGGACTCAGAATCTTCAGAACCGGGATATGAGAGTTTCGGGGACTACGGGGTGGATGTGGACGATTTTTTGTTTGGGGGATGGGCACCCGGTGTTGAACCCACGGAATTTCCATCCACCATCGGAAAGACGATCAGCCCAAACGGGCGCTTCCTGTTGCAGATGCATTATGGACCGACCCCAATCGATGAGTCGGATTTGACATCGTTCAATTTGTTTTTTGCTGAGGCCCCAATCCAGCGGGAGGTCGAGTTGGGAATGATGACGCCGGCAAATTTGACCGAACCGTTTTTCATTCCGCCAAATGAAATCACCACGTTTCACGGAGTCACGACCATAACACAAGACATCAGCTTGTTGAGCGTAATGCCCCATTGTCACCTCCTCGGCCAGTCGTGGGAAGTGTATGCGGTGTCCCCATCCGGCGCAGATACCATCCCGTTGATTTCGATTCCACAATGGGATTTCAACTGGCAAGGGATTTACGATTTCCCTTCCCTTCAACACATTCCGATGGGATACGAGGTCCATGCCTGGTGCACCTACAACAACACAGCAGAGAATCCAATCAACCCGAACACCCCTCCGCAGTGGGTTTCCTGGGGCGATTTGACCGGTGATGAGATGTATGTTTTGTTTTTCCAGTACGTACCGTATTTACCTGGTGATGAGAACATCACGCTCTCAACGGCAGATGAAGACACCCGAATTGTTTATTTGGCAGACAACCTGTTCCCCGCTTGGCCCAACCCTGCGCGCAGTGGGCAACAAGTGAACATCAGTTGGTTTTTCAATGAACCGGTCGAAGCAAAGCTTGAGTTGCTGGATTTTCGAGGTCGATTGGTCGGAAATTGGATCAGCATGCAGCATTTTTCAGCCGGACATCACCAAGGTACATTCCCCATCGGCAGCCTTTCACCAGGCACCTATTTCTACCGGTTGACCACCTCGGATGGGATGGGGCAAAGCCACGTCATTCAGGTTGTTGAATGATGTGGAGGGTGTGGATTTTCCTCGCCCCGTTGTGTCCGATCTGCCAGGATTACACGCATTATTTAAATGCGCTTCATGAGTTCTGGAGCATGGAGCATGCGGGGGAAGTGGAATTGGTAGGGTGGTTCCCTAATCCGAGGGTGACGGATGAGCAGGTGGCGGATTTTCGTTTGCAGTATGATGTGAAATGGGAGCTATCGAAGGACACGGTGGGTTGGTCGCATTGGTTGGAGGCCAAATGGACGCCAGAAGCCTTCTTGATCAGTCCCGAGGGGGAGGTGGTGTATCGTGGGAGGGTGAATGACCTGTATTATGCCCTTGGCAAGCACCGCTCGGTTCCGGTGAATTCGGATTTGGCCCTGGCGGTGAGTCAGGCGCTCCATGGTGAAGTCATTGATCCGAAGGAAACGGATGCCATCGGTTGCCCGATCGAATGGCGCTACCCCCTCAACGATTCCCTCGCAAGGCAGATTTTATTCTTCCATTAGGAGGACTTTGCGCACGGCGGATTATCTTTGCGCTCCCTAACGGGAAAACGGTGACTATAGCTCAGTTGGTTAGAGCACTGGATTGTGGTTCCAGGGGTCGTGGGTTCAAATCCCATTAGTCACCCAACGAAAGCCCCGCCTTCGACCAGAAGTGCGGGGCTTTTTCATTCCCATCCTTACCTTCTGCACCATGAAACTTCACCACCCCACCGTTCACGTGGAAGATCACTTGAACCCGGATTCCGGGGCTTCCACGCGGAATTTGCGGTTGGTGTTTTGGCTCAATTTTTCGTTCACCCTGGCGGAGTTCATCGGTGGCGCGCTCACGAACAGCGTGGCCATCCAGTCCGATGCCTTGCACGATTTGGGCGACACCTTGGCCATCGGGCTCGCGTGGTGGTTGCAGCGCAAATCGACCCAGCTGCCCACGGCGGCATTTACCTTTGGTTTTCAGCGGTTTTCACTGCTCGGCGCGCTGGTCAATGGCCTCATCTTGCTCGTCGGTGGCGGGGTGGTGTTTTGGAATGCCTTCGACCGCTTCGTGCATCCGCAACCGGTGCACACCGAGGGCATGCTCGGCTTTGCGATTGCGGGCGTGCTGCTGAATGGGGTGGCGGCATGGCGCGCCGGAAGGGGGAGTTCCATGAACGAGCAGGTGCTGTCGTGGCACTTGCTCGAAGACGTCCTCGGTTGGGTGGCGGTCGGCGTGGTTTCCGTGGTGTTGATGGCGCGGCCGGAGTGGACGTGGTTGGATCCTGCGCTTTCGGTGGGCATCACGGGGTTGGTGGTATTCAATGTCGTTCGTCGGTTGGCCAAAACCCTGCGCGTTTTCCTGCAAGGACTGCCCGATGGCATGGACCTCGATGCCCTCCAACGGGCCGTTCGGGAAGTCCCCGGTGTGGCTTCGATTCACGCGTGCCGGGTGTGGTCGTTGGACGGGGAACGGCACGTGTTTTCCGCGCACGTGACCTTGGATGGGGTCCGCGAAATCGGCGACATCGTGGAGGCCAAATCCCGCATCTACACCGCACTCGAGCCGTGGTCCTTTTACGACATCACGCTGGAAACGGAGTTCGCGTATAAAAAATAACAATCGACCGAAAGGTGTTATTTGTGCTTGTTTCCGTATATTGTACGGACCAAATTAGCCTGACACCATGTCTACTCGCCCCACCATCCGCTGGAGCTGGTTCATAGGAGCGTGCGCAATGTTGAGCGCCTCCGCCGCAACCGCCCAAGTCACAGAACTCATCGCAGAGCCCGTTGCCATCCACGAAGGCGTGGTCGGGGGCAGCGACCTCACGGGAAAAACAACGTATCGGATTTATGCCCAATTGACTTCCGCCGACGACTACGTCACGGCGGTTTTTGGTTCTGCTGATTTTCCCCTTGACGTGTCCACGACAACGACGTTTTGGCAACACGGAGCAGGCGGCAATTTTGCCACAGACATCAACGGTTTCATCCTCAACATGATTCCCGAGGCCGCCTACGATTCTTGGTTCACCATCGGATTGGAACAATCCCCGAGTGGAGCGGGAGAACAAGCCGTCGGCAACATCGGCTTGTCGCCCATGCTCGCGAGCTTCAGCGCAGGCAACAACGCGGAATTGAGCACGACGGCGGGCGGAAGCTGGTACGTCTTGCCCGGAGCCTCCAACGGCGAACCGGATGAAAACTTGCAGGTCCTGCTCGCCCAAGTCACGACCTCGGGCATGATTTCGGGTACCCTGAATTTGCAGGTCTTCGTCGGCGGCGATCCCTTCAACGAACAACTTGCGACGCTGACCTTTGGAGCCGGCGTTCCAGGTTGCACCCATGCCGATGCCTGCAACTACAACCCGGAAGCCACCACCTTTGACGGCAGCTGCGAATACCCCGAAGCCGACTACGATTGCTCAGGGGAGTGCTTGCAGGATGCGGACGGGGATGGCATTTGCGATGCGTTCGAGGTGTTGGGCTGCACGGATGCAACGGCTTGCGATTACAATTCCGCGGCCACGGATTCTGGCGCGTGCGAATACCCGCCTGTTGGGTTGGATTGTGCGGGCAACTGCTTGGCCGATGCCGATGGGGATGGCGTGTGCGATGGGGACGAAATCCCAGGCTGCACCGATGCGAGCGCCTGCAATTTCGACGCCCTGGCGACGGACGTGGACGGCTCGTGTACCTACGCTGAGCCCGAGTTGGACTGCGCGGGCAATTGCCTGTCCGACGTCGACGGCGACGGCGTGTGCGATGCCTTTGAGCAGCCGGGCTGCACGGACGCCTCAGCCGACAACTACAACGCGGCAGCCACCGAAGAGGATGGTTCGTGCGAATGGATGGGCTGCATGGACGAAGCGGCGTGTGATTTCGATTCCGGAGCCAATGTGGCCGGAACGTGCACCTACGCGGACGCGGGATACGACTGCGATGGGAACTGCCTGAACGATTTGGACGGAGACGGCGTGTGCGATGAGTTCGAGGTCGCCGGTTGCACGAACGAACTCGCCGACAACTTCGACGCATCAGCGACCGATGACGACGGCTCGTGCGTCATCGACCCGTCGGTTTACTGCGGGGAAGGCACGGTTTGGGATCCGGTCGCGCAGCAGTGCGTGGGAACGGGTTCAGGCGATGGTGGCGTGGGGGGATTCGGCTCGCCGTGCTTCGGTGACTTCTACGGAGACGGTACCATCGGTGCCGCCGAGCTCCTCCTGTTCTTGACGGTTTACGATTCGAATTGTTCTGCGGAATGAGCCCGGGGGGCACATCCCTACATGAACGTCCACGAAAAAGGCGGCCCGCAAAGGCCGCCTTTTCTCGTTCAATCCGAATGGGAATCAGTGGATGCCCCGATCGGCCAAGTAGCGCTCGGCATCCAGCGCCGCCATGCAGCCGGTTCCCGCGGCCGTAATGGCCTGGCGGTAAGTCTTGTCGGCTGCATCACCCGCCACGAAGACACCGGGGACGTTTGTCAGCGAGGTGCCTGGCTTTTCGTATACGATGTAGCCTTGCGAATCGAGGTGGATCCACGGCTTGAAGACGTCGGTGTTGGGCTTGTGCCCGATGGCCACGAAGAAGCCCGTAGCCGGAATGGTTTCCTCTTCGCCGGTCACGTTGTTCTTCACGCGCACCCCTTCCACGCCCTGGTCGCCCAGGACTTCGAGGGTTTCCGTGTTGTACTTGACCTCGATGTTCTTGAGGCTGTTCACCCGGTGCTGCATGGCTTTCGAGGCGCGCATTTCGTCGCGGCGGACGAGCATCGTCACCTTCGTGCAGAGTTTGGCCAAATAGCTCGCTTCCTCGCAAGCGCTGTCGCCCGCCCCCACGATCACGACCTCCTGGCCGCGGTAGAAAAAGCCGTCGCACACCGCGCACGCGCTCACGCCCCCACCGATGTCGCGCAAGCGCAGCTCGCTCTCGAGGCCGAGCCACTTCGCCGAAGCGCCCGTCGAGATGATGATGCTGTCGGCGTGGATTTCAACGCGGTCGTCGCCCTCGCCGATCCACGCTTTGTGGACCGGGCCCGTGAAGTCCACTTCGGAGACCCAGCCGGTTCGGACGTCGGTGTCGAACCGCTTTGCTTGGGCTTCGAGGTCGGCCATCATGCCGGGGCCGTTAATGCCTTCCGGGTATCCCGGGAAGTTGTCCACTTCCGTCGTCTCCGTGAGCTGCCCGCCCGGCTGCATGCCTTGGTACATTACGGGTTTCATGTCCGCCCGCGCCGCGTAGATGGCTGCGGTGTATCCGGCAGGGCCCGACCCGATGATCAGGCACTTGACGTGTTCAGGAGTTGCATTCATGCCGCAAAGATACGGCGCGCTTCACCGCCGCAGCGTGACCGAAGGAACCGAAACCGACGTTAAAAAGTGCGACTCACAGGCCTTGGTCCAGCCGCACCCATTCGTCCCACAGCACGTCTTGCGGTGGGGGCGCGACGATGGACATGTGCTCGCGCTTGACGGGGTGGATGAAGTCGATTTGGCGGGCGTGGAGGTGGATCGAGGCGTTGTCGTTCGTGCGGCGCGCGCCGTATTTGATGTCGCCTTTGATGGGGCTGCCGAGGCTTGCGAGCGTCACGCGGATTTGGTGGTGGCGACCGGATTTCGGCAGCACTTCGACGAAGGTGTATTGGTCGGTGGCGCCGGTGACGCGGTATTTCAGCTCCGCTTCTTTGCGCTTGGGGCCCGGCCGGTCGAAGGCGAAGCTCTTGTTGAGCTGCTGGTTTTTGGCCAAATAATTCACCACATGGCCCTCCGCCGGCTTCGGCGCCGGCTTCACCACCGCCCAGTACGTCTTCTGCACCTCGCGCACGCGGAACATGTTCGTTAACCGCGACAGCGCTTTCGACGTTTTCGCGAACAGGATGACCCCGGAAACCGGACGGTCGAGCCGGTGCACGATGCCCACGAACGCGTCGCCCGGCTTCTCGTATTTGATGCGCAGGTACTGCGCGACCACTGCCCCGAGGGACGTGTCTTCTGTGGCGTCGTTTTGGACGATGTCGGACGGCCGCTTGTTGATTGCGATGAGGTGGTTGTCCTCATACAGCACCTGCAAGTTCTCGGGGGTGCTCATCACCACCGGGACCTTCGGCTTGCGGGCCCACTGGTGGTTCGTCGACTCCTGATGCTCCATGGGGGAGGGTCAGTATTGCTCGTCGGCGTTGGGGAAATCGCGGCCGCGCACGTCGCTGACGTATTGCTGAACGGCGTTGTACATCTGATCGCCGAGGTCCAAATACCGGCGCAAGAACCGCGGCGAAAACGACTGCGTGATGCCGAGCATGTCGTGCACGACGAGCACCTGCCCGTCGCAGTCGCCGCCCGCCCCGATGCCGATGGTGGGGCAGTGGATGGCGCGGCTCACCTCCCCGGCCAATCCCGCCGGGATCTTCTCAAACACGACGGCGAAGCAGCCGATCGCATCGAGCATCGCCGCGTCTTCCCGCAAGCGAATCGCCTCCTCTTCTTCCTTCGCCCGCACCGTGTACGTGCCGAATTTGTAAATCGACTGCGGCGTCAAGCCGAGGTGGCCCATCACCGGAATGCCCGCGCTCAGGATGCGTTCGATGCTTTCCCGCACCTCGCGCCCGCCCTCGAGCTTGACCGCGTGGGCCCCGCTCTCCTTCATGATGCGGATGGCCGAATTCAAGGCCTCCTTCGAGTTCCCTTGGTAGGTACCGAAGGGGAGGTCCACCACCACGAGCGCACGTTTTGCGGCCCGGACGACGCTTGCTGCGTGGTAAATCATTTGGTCCAGGGTGATGGGCAGCGTGGTCTCGTGGCCCGCCATCACGTTGGAGGCGCTGTCACCGACGAGGATGACGTCGACTCCGGCTTGGTCCACGAGCGTGGCCATGGAGTAATCGTAGGCGGTGAGCATCGCGATTTTCTCCCCGTTGTGCTTCATTTCTTGGAGCACTTGGGTCGTGATGCGCTTGGCGTCTTTGTGCACTGACATGGGCCAAAAATAGCCCACAATCCAACGCGCACCTCAGAGCATGGTGGCGATGTACGCCGCGTAAGAAGCGAGCAACAGGGCACCCTTCCAACGGTGGAACACCCCCTTGTGCAGCATCATCGGGAGCAAGACGAGGGCGACGCCGCCCATCCACCACAGATCGTCGCTCAAGACTGCGGGGTCGACGGGCATTTCAGCAACGAGGGAGGTGGCCCCCAACGCCAGGAAGATGTTGAAAATGTTCGACCCTACCAGGTTGCCGAGTGCAAGGTCACTCTGTTGCTTCATCGCCGCCGCCGCAGAGGCCACGAGCTCGGGTACACTCGTGCCAAACGCAACCACGGTAACGCCGATGACGTGGTCGCTGACTCCTGCCGCTTTTGCGATGCCGCTCGCCCCGCTGATGAACCACTCCGATCCGTAATACAGGCCGACGCATGCGACGGCCACTCCGAGGATGAGGAGGGGATACGGGCGGCCTGCGAACCGGTTGAAGTCGCCCTCGTCATCGGGGTCCGGCGCGGAAGTCGTTCGCGCTTTTTGGCTCCGGTAGATGAGGAAACTCAGGAGGAGCAGCGTGCCCAGCAGCAGCAGGGTGCCTTCGAAATGCGTGAAGACCAAATCCCAAGCGAACGCGCCGAAAAGCAGCGTTCCGAACATCATCACCGGCCAATCCGTCCGCAACAGCGAACGGTCCACCTTCACGGGGTGAATCAGCGCGGTCACCCCGAGGATGAGGGCGAGGTTCGCGATGTTCGAGCCGACCACGTTGCCGATGGCCAGGCCGGGGTTGCCGGCGAGGGCGGCTTGGATGCTCGCGAAGATTTCCGGAGCGGACGTGCCGATGGAGACGACGGTCAGGCCGACGATGAGGGGCGGGATGGAGGCTTTGATGGCCATCCCCGCGGCGTTGCGCACGAGGACCTCACCGCTGAGCACGAGCAGCGCGAGGCCGCCGATCAGCATGGGAATGTCGTAGGTCATTCGGTAGGCGGGGTGTCGGGACGTTCCGGCGCTTCCGGCGGCTCGGTCGTTTTCGCAGGGCGGGGCTGCTCGGGTCGCGGTTTCAGCGGGTCGGCTGAACTCAGGATTTCCCGTTGGATTTCGTCCGAGGCCGCGCGGAATTGGCGCACGGCCGACCCCATCGTCCGAGCGAGCGATGGCATCCCCTTCGCTCCGAAGAGCAGGAGGTAAATGACCAGGATGAAGACGATTTCTGTGGCGCCCATGGGAGGCCAAAGGTACAACCCAGCGGGGCTCGGTGTAACTTCGCCGCGACTTCCTCGTCCTGAATTGAAATCCCATTTGCCATGCGCGTTATCGTTGCCTTGATTGCGGTTTGGTCCGCTGCCCTCGCCGCCGCCCAAACCCTGTACTTTCAACAAGAAGTGAACCACCGCATCGACGTGCGGCTCGACGACGAAACGCACACGCTGCACGGCTTCATCGAGACCGAGTACGTCAACAACAGCCCGGAGGCGCTGGATTTTTTGTGGCTGCACGTGTGGCCGAATGCTTACGAGGGGCCGACGAGCGCGCTGGCAAAGCAGCAGTTCCGCAGCGGCAACTTGTTCATGTACTGGGCGATGGCGCGGGACCTCGGCGGCATCGACTCGCTGGATTTCGCGGTGAACGGCCAGCGGGCGACGTGGTCGTACCATCCGGAGCACCGGGACATCGTGCGGTTGGAGTTGCCGCGGGCGTTGGCGCCGGGTGAGCGTTTGGCCTACACGACGCCTTTCCGGGTGCAGCTCCCTTCAGGCCAAATCTCGCGCCTCGGCCACATCGGTCAATCCTACCAAATCACGCAATGGTACCCCAAACCCGCCGTCTACGACCGCGACGGCTGGCACGAAATGCCCTACCTGAATCAGGGCGAATTCTATAGCGAATACGGGGCCTTCGACGTGCGCATCACGCTGCCGGAGAACTACACGGTGGGGGCGACGGGCGATTTCGTGGAGGGGTCGGAAGACAACGCGGCGGAGGTGGCGCGCCTCGATTCGCTCGTGGCCGACACGGAAGCGGCCGTTGCGAGCGGGCAGGCAGCCTCGCGCACCATGGACTTTCCGCCCTCAGCTGCGCGGATGAAGACCCTCCATTACCAGCAGTCGAACGTGCACGATTTCGCGTGGTTCGCGGACAAGCGGTGGATGGTGCTGCGCGGGGAAGTGGAGTCGCCCGCGGTGACGACTTGGTCCATGTTCACGGCAGCCGAGTACCAACGTTGGCTGCGTGCGCCGGAATACCTGCACGACGCCATCGTGGCGTATTCGAAGTGGAACGGCGACTACCCGTATCGTCAGGTCACGGCCGTGGACGGCACCATCAGCGCGGGCGGCGGCATGGAATACCCGAACGTGACCGTCATCGGCAGCGGGGGCAGCGACCTCGGTTTGGAAACGGTCATCGTCCACGAAGTCGGCCACAACTGGTTTTACGGCATCCTCGGCACCAACGAGCGCACCCACGCGTGGATGGACGAGGGCATCAACTCCTTCAACGAGACCCGTTACTTCGTCGAGAAATACGGCGACACGCTTTCGCTTGCAGGGCGCGGCACCGGGCCGCTCGGCTTGTTCGAAGCGGTGGAGGCCACCGAGTTCTCCTACGCCATGCGCGATCAGTTCGCCTACCTGATTTCCGCGCGGGTGGGGGCGGATCAGCCCATGGCCTGCCACAGCGACGACTTCAGCGATTTGAACTACGGCACCATCGTGTACAAGAAGTCGGCGGCGGCGATGGAGCACCTCCGCGGGGCGCTCGGAACCGAAGCGTTCGACGCGGGGATGCAGCTGTACTTCGATCGGTGGAAGTTCAAGCACCCCGGGCCGGACGATCTGCGGGCCGCGCTGGAGGAGGCGTCGGGCGCGGATTTGGCCTGGTTCTTCGAGGAGCTCGTGCCGACGACGGGCGTGGTGGATTACCGGTTGGCGCGCGCGACGAAGCAGGGGCTGGTGGTCGCCAACGCAGGCCAAATCAGCGCTCCTTTCCGCATCGACGCCCTCAACTCCTCCGGCGAAATCCTCGCCACCCGTTGGTTCCCCGGCGCCCCCGCCCGCCAGCGCGTCGCCTTCGAGCGCCCCGAAGGCCTCGACCGGTGGGTCCTCGACGCCGCCGGCCAGACCCTCGAATACAACCGCCGCAACAACACGCTCCGCGCACGCGGGCCGCTCAAGTCCGTCGAACCCCTCGCCCTGCGGTTCTTGACGCGCCTCGACCGGGAAGACCGCACGCAGGTGTTCTGGTCGCCGGTCGGGGGCTGGAACGTCAACGACGGCTTCATGGCGGGCCTGCTCGTGCACAACGTCACCTTGCCCGTCCGGAACTTTCACTGGTACGCGGCGCCGATGCGCTCCTTCGGAACGAACCAATTCGTCGGCACCGCCGCCCTCGGACTCCGCACGGGCGAGTGGACCTGGGAGGCGGGCCTGCGCCGCTTCGGCGACGCGCTGACGCCGGAATTCAGCGCGTCCACCTACACGCGCAACCACCTCGCGCTGACCGGCCGATTCAACCGCAAGCCCACCTCGCCGCTGAAGTCTTCCTTGCGCATCGAGGCCGTGGACGTGCAGTCGGATCGCACCCACAGCGAGCTGTTCATCGACATCCTGCCCGTGAAGGATTGGGCGCAATCCCTCGGCGCCGAGTTTGAAGTGAAATCCTCGGGGGTGCGCACGGAATCCGAATGGTCGGTGGAAGTGCGTTCGCTGCGCATTCGGCCGAATTGGGGCGTGCCCGGTCCGGTGTGGGAAGGCGCGCCGTCAGCGACCGTGGCGATGTTGCGTGGGCGCACGGCCTACGCGTACAACCGCGACGGAAAAGAACTGCGGTTTGCGGGCTTTGCCGGTTGGTTGCAGGGCGATGCTTCGGTGTACCCGCTCCAGGTTTCAGGCGTCAATCCCCACACGGACCCGCTGTACGACGGATTGTTCGCAGGTCGGGGCGCAACGGAAGGCTGGTCTTCGCGCAACAACTTGCTGAATCACGGCGGCCTGCCCTTGCCCTTTGACTCACCGGCTGCCGAGGAGGTGCTGCTGTCGGCGGTGGTGGATTGGCAATTGCCCATCGGATTGCCGCTGAACGCGTACGCTGGAGGGGCGTTGGTGGACGGCGAGGGCGTGGCGACGGCTGGGGTGTCGTTGGATTTGGGGGCGTTCCGGATGTACCTGCCCTTGGCGGCACCGGGGCTTACGACGGACGATTACCGCCCGTGGGACGGGTTCATTTGGAGCCTGAACCTGTTGAATTTGAATCCGATGGAGCTCGTTCGCTCGGCGTTGAAGTGAGGTCAGGGCAGGTGGTCTTCCAAGCGATCGCCTTCCTCGAGGCCCATGCGCTTGCGCAGCCGGTATTTGCGGGTCATGACGCTGCTCGATGAAATGTTGAGCAGTTCTGCGATTTCGCGGTGGGAAAGCCCCAGCTTCAGGAGCTGGCAAAACTCGAGGTCGTTGGGGGTCAGGTCCGGGTAGCGCTGGATCATCGTGCGGTCGAAATCCGGGTGAATGCCTTGGAACCGCAGCTTGAAGTGTTCGAAATGTTGGGCCTCCTCTTGCGCCCGCATCAAGGGGGCCAAATCCCCGTCCGACAAGCCTTTTCGCTTCATCGCCACCAGCGCCGCTTCGATGCGTTTTTGGAACGCGGCATGTTCTATGGTCGTCGCCACCAATTCGCTCTCCTTGATGCGCATTTCTTCCGCCAACTGCTCGGACTTCAGCACCGCCAATTCCGCGGCACTGCGCTCGGCTTCCGCCGACTTCAGCTGAAGCCGCCGCCTCAAGCGGGTAACGACCCCGAGCAGCAGCAACGCCCCGGCCAGGACGACCACGCCCAAGAATAAGTGCGAGTTTTCACGAGCGGTGGCGTCTCGTTCGGCTTCGAGCCGGGCGTTCTTTTCGGCCATGGCTTGCCCTTCAAGGCGGACGTACTCCAATTCGAATTGCCCTTGCAGCACGCCTGCTCGGTCGTCGAGGCGGCGGAAAGTCAGTTTTACGAGGGTGTCGATCACCTGCGCGATTTCACGGCTTTCGTCGGGAGCATCCGGCAGGGCAGCTGCGGCTTTGAGGGCCCACGTGGCTACGGATTCGAGGTCGTTTCCGTAGTCGTGATGCAATTCGGGGTGGTGCAACTCGATGCGTTCGGCGATGCGCAGGGCTTCTTCGGGTTGGCCGTTGGCGATGAGCGCCTCGAGCAGGTTGCACAGGAAATAGCCCCCGTTGTGGAATCCGTCGAAGGTGGTGGGGTAGAGGTCCCACAGGATGTCGAGGGCTTCCGGGATTTGGCCTTGGCGAATGCGCAGCCGCGCCTCGTGGGTGAGCACGGTGGTGGAGGGTGCGTCATCGAGGCGTTTGATTTCATCGAGGATGAGCTGGGCCTCTTGCCATTTGCCTTGAAACAGCAAGGCATTGACCAAATTCGTCAACACCGAAACCCCTTGCGCCTGCCGACCGCTCGCGAGCAGGCCCTCCGCACTCGAACGAAACAGCTGTTCTGCAAATGCGTACTGCCCCGCATCCACATAAATGAACCCCAAATTGCATTGCTCGATCCAGTACGAAATCCGATCCCGCTCATCCTCCAAGTTGAACCGTTCCAATCCACGGTTGAAGGCGGTGACCGCTTCTTTGACTTCGTGCTTCGCGGCGTGCAGGTTGGCCATGGCGCAGTGGTCCATGGCGATTTGGCGGTTTTCGCCGAGGGAATCGTGGATGGCCAAGGCCTGCTTGAATGCTGTCTGTGCGGCCTCGAACTCCCCCAAATCCTTCAGTACCAAGCCCAGATTTCGCGCGATGATGGATTGCCTCCGCGGAGATTCCGCCATCAGTTCTACCGCCCGTTCGAAATGAACACGGGCCGAATCGTTGCGGAAGTTGAGCCCGTGGTGAATGGCGAGGTGATTGAACGTGTTCGCGAGCAACGTATCCGGCAGTCCGTCCAATGCCAACACGCGATCCACGAACCCCAAAGCCCGCTCTTCATCCGAAAACAGGTTCGCCCACGTCGAATCCTGCCAGGCGCTGGCTTGCTCGATGTTCGGTGTTTGGCCCCATGCGAATCCAGGAATCAAGGCCAGCAGCACAGCCCATTTCATCATGCTCAAAATATAAGCGCATAAAAAAAAAGCCCCACAAAACGCGGGGCTTTTTTACACCAGAAACGGGATCAGTCTTTCAACTGCTTCGTCATGTCCAACACGCTCGGCGTGGCGATGAAGATCGAGGAGTAGGTCCCCACGACCACACCGACCATCAAGGCAAAGATGAAGCCTTTGATGTTGTCCCCGCCCATCAAGAAGATGGTAAGCAACACGACGAACGTTGACAGCGACGTGTTCACCGTACGGCTCAAGGTGCTGTTCAAGGCCATGTTCATGGTGTCCTCGTCGCTATGCTTCTTGCCGTAGAGGCCGACGTATTCGCGGATCCGGTCGAACACCACCACCGTGTCGTTGATGGAGTAACCGATGACCGTCAGGATGGCCGCGATGAACGCTTGGTCAATCTCCATGGTGAACGGCAGGAGGCCTGCAAAGATGCTGAAGAAGCCCAAAACGATGAGCACGTCGTGCACCATTGCCACCAAGGCACCCAAACCATACTGCCACTTGCGGAAGCGGACGAAGATGTACAAGAAAATGATGAGCAACGAGAAGATGGTCGCGTTGCGTGCGCCGCTGCGGAAGTCATCCGAAATGGTCGAATCGACCTTGTTGTACTCGTCCACCGTGAAGGCCGTGCCGAGGGGAGCCAATCCATTGGTCAAGGCCGCCTCGATCATTTCGTCTTGGTTTTCGTCCAAGGAGTTGATGAGGTAGTTCGTCATGACCCGGACTTTCGCATCCGAATCCTTCGTTTGGACGATGGGGTTGCCCGGCTTGCCGTCTTCGGTGAAGGCTACCGCCAACGCTTCGCGCACCTCCTGAATGTCCACCGGCGCCTCGAACGTCAAGTCGAAGGTGGTACCGCCTTCGAACTCCACGCCCTGCTGCAAGCCTTTGGTCGCAATGGAGGCGATGCCCGCCAACACGACCACGGCACTGATGATGTAGTACTTCTTGCGGTTGCCTACGAAGTCGATGTTCGTGTTCGTGAACCAGTTCTCGGTCATGGCCGAAGAGAACGACATCGAACGCTTGTTCTCCAAACGCGTGAAGAAGATGAGGCGGGTCAACGCAATGGCGCTGAACAACGACGTGAAGATGCCGATGATGAGGGTCGTTGCGAAACCGCGAATGGCGCCGCTACCGAAGCTGTAGAGGACGAAGGCCGTCAACAGCGTGGTGATGTTCGCGTCGATGATGGCGCTGTACGCTTTTGAGTAGCCCTCGCGCACCGCCACGGACAAGCTCTTGCCGCTCCGCATTTCCTCGCGGATCCGCTCGTAGATGAGCACGTTCGCGTCCACGGCCATGCCGATGGTCAACACGATACCGGCAATGCCCGGCAGGGTCAAGGCTGCTCCCAACGAAGCCAAAGCTCCAATGAGGAAGAACAGGTTCGCCAAGAGGGCCACGTTCGAGACCAAGCCCGCTCCGCGGTAGTAGAAAATCATGTAGGCCAGGATGACGAACAACGCCACCACAAACGAAATCAGACCTGCGTTGATGTTGTCTTCACCCAACTGCGGTCCCACGCTGACTTCGTCGACGATGCGGGCTGGCGCGGGCAAGGAGCCCGCCTTGAGCAAGCCAGAAAGGTCTTCGGCTTCAGCGAGCTTGGCTTCAGCGCCCATTTGGCTTCCGAAGCTGATTTGCGAACGCCCATTCAGGATGGCGGTCTGCACGCTCGGTGCGGAGAACACCAAGCCGTCGAGCACCACCGCTACAGCGCGTTGGTTGTCTGCAGCGCATTGCTGGGTCATCATGCCCCATTGTTGCGCACCTTCGGAGTCCATGGTCATGCTGACCACGACGTCGCCGATTTCGTCATACGAAACGCGGGCATCGACGATGCTCTTTCCCGTCAATTTGGCCTTGCCCTTTCCGCTCTCGTCCTTGATGGCGTAGAGGATGGCCGTTCCATTCGTCGGCTTTGCATCCCACAGCAACTGGAGGTCCGATTGGAGGGCACGACGTGCTGCTGGCAGGCTCAACATATCATTGATTCGTGCCGTGTCGTTCGCGTTCGCGTATCCGACCACCGCAGATCGGCGGCTCGTCTCCGGAGCGAAGTAGCTGAACAACGGGTTCATCGCGGCGCGCTGGGCGTCCGTCAACAGCGAATCCGCCGGAGCGTTCTCGCCGAACAATTCCGGATTTTTCGCCCGGGCGATGGCGTTGTTGGCTGCAGCGATGCGGCTGAACACCTCGTCGTTGAAGTACGTTTCCCAGAATTCGAGGTTCGCCGTTGCTTTGAGCTGCTTGCGAGCCCGTTCGCGGTCCTCGATGCCCGGCAATTCCACCAGAATGCGTCCGCCGCTCACGCGCTGAACGTTGGGTTGCGCCACACCGAGTTGGTCGATCCGCTTGCGGATGATGTTCTCCGTGTTTTCGATGGCCGTAGCCGCTTCACCACGCAGGATTTCAATGACTTCGTCGTCCGTGCTTTCCGCAGGGAAGAGGTCTTGGCTCTCCATGTTGTGGAAGATGCGCCAAAGCTCTGCACCGTTGGCATTTTTCGCCCAGGCTTGGGCGAACAAATCCACGAAACCGACACCGGTGGTGGCGGCGAGCCCTTCGCGGGCCTCCCGGATTGAAGCTTGGAAGGCTTCGTTGTTCGAGTAGTCGCTCAGCGCGATGAACAAGTCGGGAATGCTGACCTCCAAGGTGACACTCATTCCACCTTGCAGGTCGAGGCCGAGGTTCAATTCCCGCTCGATGACCTCCCGGTAGGTGTGGCCCAAGATGGGGTAAATCTCAGCATCCGCACTGTCGCGGAGGAATTCTCGGGCCGCTTGTTTGGCCGCGCTAGCACGCTCTTCTTCCGTGATGAGCTCCGCTTGAAGCATCGTGTCCGCAACGTATTCTCCGTGCTCTGCTGCCTTCTTCTCAAAGGAGGAAGCCACCTGATTGAAACTCAGGGTGTACAAGGTGGCGAAAGCCAACAACAACGTAAATACCAGGACAGCGTTCTTATTTTGCATGACGCATGTGGTTTTTCAGGGGCGCAAATATAACTTAAATGACCACACCTTTGAAGTGGGCAAGTTGCGTACGCGTTACTTTTGCTGCATGTTGCACTTTATACGCACTTTTTTTCTGTTGTTTGGCGCGGGGTTGAGTGGCTTGCAGGCGCAATCTGAAGGCCAAATCGCCGTCCTCCAATACCGCGGCGGTGGCGACTGGTACGCGAACCCGACCGCCCTCCCGAATTTGGTGGCGTATTGCAACGAAGCGCTCGGAACCCGACTCGATCCGGAGACCCCGTACGTGGAGGTCGGATCCCCCGAACTGTTCGATTATCCCTTCGTCCACATGACCGGCCACGGGAACGTGGTGTTTTCGAGCGCGGAGGCGCGGAATTTGGGGGATTACCTGCGCAACGGCGGGTTCCTGCACATTTCCGACAACTACGGAATGGATCCCTTCGTTCGGCGGGAAATGGGCAAGGTGCTGCCCGACGCCGAATGGATGGAACTGCCATTCGATCACCCCGTTTATCACAGCGCGTTCGATTTTCCGGAGGGCTTGCCGAAGGTGCATGAGCACGATGATCTGCCCCCGCGAGGCTACGGGCTTTTCCACGGCGGCCGACTCGTTTGCTTTTACGATTTCGAGTGCGACCTCGGGGACGGATGGGAGGATCATCGCGTGCACCGCGACCCGGAGGCCTTGCGCACGCGCGCGCTCCAAATGGGCGCCAACCTGATCACCTACGCCCTGTCCGGAGCGGCCCTGACCGAACGTTAAACCTCTGCAGGAAGGCGTTCCAATTGGGCTTTCCAGCGGCCTTGATCGTCTTGTTCACGAGACAACTCGAGCCCTTGCGCCCGCATTGCCGCGCACAACACCAGCCACGTGTCGCCCGTTCCGTTGCAGAACGCCCGACGGACCTTCGCCAACGCGCCCACTTCGCCGATGCATTGTTCCAAGGCCGCCCAGTAGATGTTTTCTGAAAGCCCGACTTGGCGCTGGCCGATGCGTTCCCAGAGGTTCGTCATCGCGGTTTGCAGCGACGCCTTTTCCCCGGTTTTGTCCATGATGGCCACGTCGCAGATGAAGGCCAAAATCGCCCCCTCCACATAGATGTTGGCCTTCCGCTCGGGCACCCCGGCCTTGTACCCGTCCAACCACGTGTCGTAACTGGACTCCGCAACGCTCAAGTTGAAGCGCCCCGGGTTGTTCAAATGGCGTTCGATGAGCCGCTCCATGAGCCGGCACCAGCCGTCCACGTCCACGATGCCGGATTCCAGCAAGAACAGGTCGCCCATGTACGTGGTCACGCCTTCCGCCACGTAACCGAGTCGGCTCGGACACGCCTTCGTAAAGTCGTAGGGAAGCCATTCACTCGGACGGATTTTCTTCACGTTCCACGTGTGGTAGAGCTCGTGGGAGGCGATGCCGATGATCTCGAGATAGCCCTCTTCGGTCAGCGTCTTTTCGCTTGGGCCAAACGCGATGACCGTGCTCGCTTCGTGTTCCACGCCATGCCGGACGTCCTGTTCGGGGAACAAGTACAGGAAGTGGTATTCCTGCACCGGGAAGGTGCCGAACGCTTCCACCTGCGCGGTGGTGAAGCGGATGTGGTCGTTGATGAAGCGGTCGGCGTCGGGCATTTGGTCCCCGTAAACCCACACGTGGAAGTCGTAGCTCTTCACGGTGTACTGCTCGTGCCACAGCTTTTTCGCGGCCAAAATCGGCGAGTCCATCAACTCCTGCAAGTGCGCCGCATAGAACAGGCTTCCATCGCGCTTCAACGCAGTGCCCACGCTCCAATCCGGTTGCACATCCGCCAAGACGAGCTTGAAGGGCAAATGCGGCCGCGCCGGGTCGTACAGGACGCAATTCACCGGATTGATGTACACCAAATCCGAGTCCACATACGTCGATCCCGCATTGAGTTCATTCGCATACACCGACCACCGGATTCGCTTGATGCCCGCCGGGACCGTCCACCGGTGGAGGTCGCATTTCAACAGGCGAACCCAGTTGCCATCGGCGTTCAGGCCATCGACGCTGTAGAGGTTTTGGGCGAAGTTGCCCAACTCATAACGCCCTGGCCGCCAAACCGGCAACTGGACTTCAAACCCCTCGGACGGAACGTCCGGGAAGTCGGCGAGGAACATCAAGATGGGGCGCTCTTCCGAAGCGCGTTGGATGGCAATGCGAATGGGATTCATCAGTCGAATAGATCGTCGATTACGTGCCCCGCCGCCGCGTTGGGAAGGGGGCTGTGAATGAGTGCTGAAACGGTGGGCGCAATGTCCCGAATGTGGGTACGCTCATACGTCGCTCCAGGTTTCACCCCCCAGCCATAAAAAATGCACGGCACGTGTGTATCGTAGGCGTACGGCGAGCCGTGCGTGGTGCCCGACCGGCCGTAATTGATCCAGCCCGGCTTGGGCACGACGATGACTTCGCCGCTTGCGGTGGGGTGGTGGCCCCATTGGAGGTGGGACAGCACGGGGTCTTCGGTGGACGCGATTTGGGCCAAATCCCAACGCGTCACCGCCCGGTACACATCCGGATCTTCCATGGCCACTCGCCGCACGCGCGCCGCCACTTCCTCCACGTCCAACCCCGCCGCCGCAATCCGCTCCCGGTCGAGGAAGAACTGGTCGTTCGAGTACTGCAAAATCCAAGGCCCCTCGCCGTAAGCCGCCGCACACGCAGCCTCCGCGGCATCGGTCATGTTGCCGGGCTTCCAATAATCCACCGGCATGCCGACGGATTGCCCCAGCGAAGGCACGGTCGCTCCCGCGTGGTCGGCGGTAAGCCAGCAAGTCCAGTTGCCTTCGCCCACTTGTGCATCCAAGGCCGCAAACAGCCGCGCGAGTTCACGGTCGAGCCGGAGGTAGACGTCCTGCGTTTCTTGTGCGTGCACGCCAAATTGGTGTCCCACGTAATCGGGCGACGAGAAGCTGATGGCCAACAGGTCCGTGATGGCATCGGTGCCGAGGCCTTCCCCTTCGATCGCAGCAAGAGCGAAATCGACGAGCAGCGCGTTGCCGGCGGGGCTGCCCTTGAGCAGGTCGTAGCCCCGATTCGCTTCAGCCAAATCCCGAAAGTCATACGGGAACGTCGCGCGCGTCGTTCCCCGGAAGGGCGATTCGTACGGGTTGTTGTCGGGCTGCGATTCGTCGTAGGCGTCCTCGTTGAGGAGGCGCTTCCAGCCGTCCTTCATGTAGTCGTCGACGGGGCTTTTGCGGTTGAAACGCGCAGCCCAGTCGGGCAGTTCGTCGTAGTAGTAGGTGCTGCTGATGAAGGCGCCTTCGTCCTTTCCGTGGAACCAAAACGCACCGTCGGCGCTGTGCCCCGCAGGCAGGATGGCTCCGCGGTCCTTCATGCTCATGCCGAACACCTTTGCTTGGCCGCCCGTGGCGAGCTTCAGTTCGTCGCCGAGGGTGGTGACTTGGAGGCGGTGGGGCGACATGAAGCCGGCGGGTTCGTCGGGGGAGGCGGCGCCCACCGCGCGGACGGAGGTGTCGCTCGCGCAGTACACGCTCCCGGCTGAAGCGCGGTCGTACCAGTCGTTTGCGATGATGCCGTGGTAGGCGGGGGTGGTGCCGGTGAAGATCGAGGCGTGCCCCGGGCCCGTGTAGGTGGGGGCGTAGCCGAAGTGGTGGTCGGCGCAGTAGAAGCCCCCTTCGACGATGCGCTTGAAGCCGCCCTCGCCGAAGTCGTTCCAGAATCGGTAGAGGTAGTCGGCGCGCATTTGGTCCACGGTGATGCCCACCACCAACGGCGGGCGAGCGCCCAAATTCAACGGTTCCTCCTGGGCCTGCGTCGTGCCCATCGCGCCGAGAAGCGCGGCAATGAAAAGCGTGCGTTGCATGGCCCCGAAGATAGGGCGCGAACCCCACCGACTCAGTGACCCACGGCCCGCCACATGGCCCAGCCGAGGGCGAGGCATCCGGTTACGCTGAGGCCGATGTTCAAGGCGGCGGCGAGGACGTGGCCGGATTCGAGGAGGCGCAGGGTTTCGAGGGAAAACGTGGAGAACGTGGAGAAGCCGCCGCAGAAGCCGGTGGTGGCGAGGAGGAGCAGGGCTTGGTGGGGGCGGCTCAGGGTGCCGAGCTGCGGGGCTGCGCTTGCCGTGATGGCCACGAGCAGTCCCGTGGCGAGGAGATTCACCAGCCACGTGCCCCAGGGGAAGGGGCCGGCAGCCCATCGGGCTACGAGGAGGCCGAGGCCGTACCGGGCGAGGCTGCCGAGTCCACCGCCGATGAAAATGGCCAGGGCGTTCATGCGGTCCGTCGTCGGTTGGGTCCGAGGAGCCGATTCCAAAACACAAAGCACCCCCCTCCCCACATCGCCCCCCACGCCGCTCCCACGAGCACATCCCCGGGGTAATGCACGCCCAAATAAATCCGGCTGTACCCGATCATGAGCGCCCAGGCGACCAGCGCCACCAACGTCCAACCGCCGCCCAACAGCGCGCCCACGAGCACCGCGATGCCCATGTGGTTCGCCGCATGCGACGAGAAAAACCCGTACGCCCCCCCGCGGTAGGGTTCCGTCCGCCCCGGCGGCGTCACCACGTGCAATTCAGCTTGCAGCACCGCCTCGTGCGTCGGCCGCGGCCGCTCCACCAGCGGTTTGGCCAGCCGCGCCGAACCCATGTCCGTGCCCGCCAAACTCAGCGCAATCGCAGCCACCGCCCATCCCCAGCGCGCCCACGTGCCCAGCCTCCGCTTGAGCGCCCAAAGCAAGCCCACGTAAAGCGGAATCCAAATCCACGATTGGGAAATCCACCACATCGCCGCATCGCCTCCCGGCCACGGGCCGTTCAAGGCAAGCAGCGCCGCCACATCGGCGTCGACCAGCGGATTGCCCGCTCCCCAGACGCCCATTTACGCGTAAATGCTGTCGATCAACTCCGCGTACTTGGCCAAGATGGGCTTCCGCTTCAACTTCAGCGTCGGCGTCAATTCCCCGCCGTCGATGGTGAAGGGCTCGCTCAGGACGCGAATGACCTTGACTTGTTCCCACTTCGCAAACGGCTTCATCAGGCGCTCCACGTCTTGTTCAATGCGCGCTACAATGCGTTCATTTTGAGCGATTCCCGCCAAACCAGGGAACGCCACCTCATGCCGCTTGCACCACTCTTCGACCGCCACGGCATCGGGCACCACAATGGCCGACGGGTGCTTCCGTCCATCGCCGATGACCATCACCTGTTCGATGAACAAGGACGCCTTCAGCGCGTTTTCGAGGAGCTGAGGCGAAACGTACTTGCCGCCCGAGGTCTTGAACATCTCCTTCTTCCGGTCCGTGATCTTCAAGAAGCCCTCGTCGGTGAACTCGCCGATGTCCCCGGTGTGGAACCAACCGCCTTGAATGACCTCGTTCGTTTTCGCCTCGTCTTTGTAGTACCCCATCATGACGTTGTGGCCGCGCACCTTGATCTCACCGTCGTCGCCGAAGGCCACTTCCACGCCATCCACCACCTTGCCCACCGTGCCGATGCGCAGCATGTTGGGCGCGTTCAACGTGTTCACGGAAACCACCGGCGACGTTTCCGTCAGGCCGTAACCTTCGAACACCGGGATTCCTGCCGCGTTAAAGAAACGCGCCAACCGCGGTTGCAGGGCCGCACTGCCGCAGGCCACGGCTTCCACGCCCGTCAAGCCCAACGCCTCCTTCACTTTGCTGAACACCAGCTTCCGCGCCAAGCCCAACTGCCATTCATAAAAACCACCGTTGCGGCGGTCCGGCTCCCACTTCAACGCCACGCCCACGGCCCAGGCAAAAATCTTCGCCTTCACGCCGCCCGCTGACAAGCCCTTCGCCACGATGCCGTCGTAAAACTTCTCCAAGAGCCGCGGCACCGCAGTGAACATCGAGGGCTGGGTGGCGAACAGGTCTTCCTTGATCGTTTCCATGCTCTCCGCGAAATGCACCTCCACGCCCACATAGAAGTAGAGGTAATGCAGCATGCGTTCGAAGATGTGGCACACGGGAAGGAAGCTCAGCACCTTGTGCGTTTTCGTGGCATCGAACAGCGGCAGCCGTGGGATGCTCACTTCCACGTTCTTCGTGATGTTTCGGTGCGTGATCATCACGCCTTTCGGCAAGCCCGTGGTGCCCGAGGTGTAGATGATTGTGGCCAAATCCTCCGGCTTCACCGCATCGCGTCGCCGCCCGAGTTCCGCTTGGTGCTCCTCCGAAGCACCGGCCTGCTCCACCTCCCGCCAATTCGGCGCACCCGCCACGTCTTCGAAGGTGTACACGCCCTGCAGCCCCGGAACCTCGCCCTCGATGCTCTTCACCTTGTCGTACAGTTCCTTGTTCGAGACGAAGCACCACTTGCTTTCGCTGTGGTTCAGGATGTAGGTGTAGTCCTGCTCCGTCATCGTAGGGTAGATGGGCACGTCGATGCCGCCGGCTTGGAGGATGCCGTGGTCCATCAGGTTCCACTCGCAGCGGTTGTTGTGCGCGATGAGGGCCACCTTGTCGCCGGGCTGCATGCCGAGGGCGATGAGGCCGCGGGAGATGCGGTCCATCGTGTCGACGAATTCACGGGTCGAAAAGGACAAACGCTTGCCGCCATTGGGCATGGTGACCATCACGTCCAACGGCTTGTTTGCCAGTTGGTAACGTGGAAAATCAAACAGTCTCGTAGGTACGCTCATGGGAATCGTTTGCACCGGCAGGCGACGCAGCCGTTCGGTGGGATGCGTCCAAAATACACAACATTTGCCACGTCATGCAAAGGGGGCACCGCATCGGTAGCAGTAGCTCGCGTCGTCGCGGTGTCCTTCCGCCCCGCAGTCGTCGCAGGCGCGGGTGGAATCGTGGCCGCCGGTCCGGGCAAGTTCCGCGCCGACGATGCCCGTGGGAACGGCGATGATGGCGTAGCCTGTGATCATCATGGCGGAGGCGATGATTTGGCCTAAAACGGTTTCCGGGGCCAAATCCCCATACCCCACCGTCGTCACCGTCACAATCGCCCAATACACGCTGCGCGGAATGCTCGTGAAGCCCGACTGCGGCCCCTCCACGAGGTACATCACGGTCCCCATGATGGTCACCAGCGCGAGGACGGCCACGAGGAACACGGTAATCTTCGGTCGGCTCGCCCGCAACGCCGCGGTGATGGTGCTGGACGCCTTCGTGAAGCCGCCGAGTTTCAGCACCCGAAACACCCGGAGCAACCGAACGATGCGGATGATGCGCAAGCTGTGCATGGCTGGGAAAGCCAATCCGAGGAAGGTGGGCAGAATGGCGAGCAAGTCCACCAAGCCGAAGAACGACGTCGCATACCACAACGGGCGCCGCACGGTCCACAACCGCAACAGGTACTCCACCGTGAAAATGCTGGTGAAGCCCCACTCAAGGTAGGCGAACGCGTCGGCGTAATCGGCCTGGAGCGAAGGAACGCTCCCGAGCATGATGACCCCGACGTTGAGCAGGATGACCCACAACAGCACGACATCAAAGGCGCGTCCCTCGGGGGTCTCCGCCTCAAAAATGATTTCGTGCAAACGCAATCGCCAGCCCTTCATGCTGCGATGTTACGCAATTTTCAGCAGGGGAGAAGAATCAGCGGAAGGTCGGAGCGACCTCCACGTCCTTCGATCCGGGCGTGTACAGGTAGAAGCCCTCACCGGACTTGCGGCCGAGCTTGCCGGCCGTCACCATGTTCACGAGCAGCGGGCACGGCGCGTATTTCGGGTTGCCGAGGCCGTCGTGCAGCACGCGCAGGATGCTCAGGCACACGTCGAGCCCGATGAAATCCGCGAGCAGCAGCGGCCCCATCGGGTGCGCCATGCCGAGCTTCATCACCTCGTCGATCGCGTCCACCGTCGCCACGCCTTCGTGCAGCGTGATGATGGCCTCGTTGATCATCGGCATCAGGATGCGGTTGGCCACAAAACCGGGGTAGTCGTTGACCTCCACGGGGATCTTGTCCAAATCCCGGCTCCACGCCATCACCTGTTCTGTCACCGCGTCGCTCGTGGCGTAGCCGCGGATGACTTCCACGAGCTTCATCACCGGAACGGGGTTCATGAAGTGCATGCCGATGACCTGCTCCGGACGGTTCGTCACCGCCGCAATGGCCGTGATGGAAATGCTGGAGGTGTTCGTGGCGAGGATGGCGCCTGCAGGAGCTGCCGCGTCCATTTTGCGGAAGATGTCGAGCTTCAAATCGACGCGTTCCGTGGCCGCTTCCACCACCAGTTCTGCTTGCGCCACGCCCGAGGCCAAATCCGTCGACGGCACCAAGCGTCCCAACGTCGCTGCTTTTTCGTCCTCAGTGAGGGCGCCTTTTTTGATTTGGCGGTCGAGGTTCTTGCCGATGGTGGCCAACGCCCGGTCGAGCGCTTCGGAACTGACGTCAATCAAGGTGACTTGGGAGCCGGCTTGTGCGAACACGTGGGCGATGCCATTGCCCATGGTGCCCGCGCCGATGACGGAGACGTGCTTCATTTCGCGGAGTCGTCGGTTTTCTTCGTTGCGGCCTTCTTTGCGGCGGGCTTTTTCGCGGCGGGCTTCTTCGCAGCGGGCTTTTCATCCCCGGCTTCGGCCTTGGGAGCGGCTTTCTTCGCAGCCGGCTTTTTCGCGGCGGGCTTCTTCGCAGGAGCCTGCTCCGCTTCAGCGGCTTTCGCAGCCTTCGCTTCAGCGGCAGCGGCTTCGGCGGCGGCTTGCTCTTCCGCTTCCTCGATTTCGTGTTGCGATTCGAGCGGGAAGGCGTTGTGCTGGGCCAACGTATTGAACCACTGGATGAGCTTCTTCAAGTCCGAATTGTAGACCCGCTCGTGATCGAGTTCCGGAATGATTGCGTCCACGAATTCCCGGATTTCCGCGGGCGAAGCCTTGTGCGAAACGCCTTCCTTGCCTCCCGTGTGGTCGTGGATGCGGTGCAACACGTCGCGCAAGTGGATGTCTTCCCCCGTCGTGTACATGGTGATGTCGCCGAGGCTGCTGACGCGGCTTGTGGCGGCAATGCTCATGCGTTTGCCATCGGTCATGGACTGCACAACGAGGCTGTTGCGGCCGGTGGTCAGGATGCGGTACAAGCCGGGCTTGCCGGCAATGGCGATGATTTCTTGGATGATCATGGTCGTAATTCGTCGCGAAAATAGCGAATTGTGGCGCTCGGTCAGTGAGACAGCCCTGCGGCGTCGGCTTCGAGGTCCGAAAACGAAGGGATGGTCATCAGGAATTGGGGCATCCTGTCGGTGCTGAATTGCAGGGCGTGGTGTTGCACGCCGTTGGAGATGACCAACACCGGAACCTGCAGCACCATGTTGTAGCGCGCCGCTTGTTGGTACACCTTTTCGTCCAGGGCGATTTCGGGCGCTTTGCACTCGACCATCAGGAGCGGCCGGCCGGTGCGGTTGTGGCACACGATGTCCGCCCGGCGCTTCATGCCGTTGATTTTCAGGGGGCATTCGACCGCGACGAGGCCGGCGGGGTAGCCGAGGAAGTCGGTGAGGTAGGCGAGCCAATGTTGGCGCACCCACTCCTCGGGCTCGAGCTTCACGTACTTGCGCCGCGATCGGCAGAACACTTCGGCGAAGGCCTCGCCTTGGCGCATGGTGAGGGCGGTGGGAGGCAGCGTGAGTGGCGGGCCGAAGGGCGCTTCGGACCGTTCGGGATTTGTGGGCAACTCACGCTCGCCGGACATGGTGTCGAAGTTACGGCGACTTACCTTTGTGTTCATGCCGCATCGCCAAATCCTCCGCGACATCCAGGCCGGGAGTTTCAAGCCGCTCTACCTTCTGCACGGGGAGGAGCCGTACTTCATCGACGTCTTGACGAAGGCGCTCGAGGCGATGGTGGTGGAGGAGGCGATGAGGGATTTCAACCAAACCATTTTTTATGGGAAGGACACGGAGCTCGACGCCATCCTTGACGCGTCGCGCCGGTTTCCGATGATGGCGGATCGGCAACTCGTGTTGGTGCGGGAGGCACAGGATTTGGCCGCGTGGCGGCGGTCGGCCGAGATGGAGCGGCTGGAGGCGTATGCGAAGCAGCCGCAGGACTCGACGGTGCTCGTGTTCGCTTTCAAGGGCAAGAAGGCCGATGGGCGGCTCAAGGCCGTGAAGGCCATCCAGCAGCGGGGGGTGGTGTTCCTGAGTGAGCGGGTGCGGGACTACAAGTTGCCGGCTTGGATCGGGGATGCGGTGAAGGAATCGGGTTTGGCCATCAGCACGCCCACGGCCACGCTGCTTGCGGAACACCTCGGCACGAACCTCAGCAAGGTGATGAACGAGCTGAATAAACTCGCCATCGTGCTGCCGAAAGGCGCGACCATCACGCCGGAAATCATCGAGGAACACATCGGCATCAGCAAGGATTACAACGTGTTCGAGCTGCAAAATGCGCTCGCCGCGAAGGACATTCTGAAGGCGAACCGCATCGTGAATTACTTCGAAGCGAATCCGAAGGACCATCCGGTGGCGATGCTGATGCCCGTGCTGGGGGGATTTTTCAGCAAGTTGTTCGCCTACCAGTCCTTGACCGACAAGAGTCCGGCGGGGGCGGCGCGGGCGTTGAAGTGTGCGCCGTTTGCGGTGAAGCAGTACGCGGAGGCTTCCAAGTTGTATGCTCCGGCGAAGGTGGGGCGCGTTTTCGGTTACTTGCGGGAGGCGGATCGGAAGGCGAAGGGGCAAGGAAACGCGACGGTGTCGGATGGCATGCTGCTGCGGGAGGCGATTTTCAAGATCCTGCACTGAAGGCGGTGGGTTTTGTGCCAAACCCCGCTTCGGGTTTTGGCGTGCGACGCGCTTTCGCTAACTTCGGCGGCCTGTGACGGCCTTGACTTTTGGCAACGTGTTTGTTGAAGGCGGGCGGTTCCTGTTGAAATTTGGGGTCAGATTTGGCCCATCATCCGAAACGCAACGATTGCATGAACGCACGTTTTATCCCCCAAGTGCTCGCTGCAGCAGCTCTTCTCTGCGGCCCCCTTCTTTCCATCCACGCTCAAGACAACCTCGTGCCCAACGGCAGTTTCGAGGAAGCGGATGTGCGCCGGTTGAAGAATTTTGGTCAGCTCGAAGAGTTTTGCACGCCGTGGTTCCCGCTCACCGGGGCGGCGCTCGATTTGTACGCCGAGGGCATGAAGAGCGAGAAGGTGAACATCCCGAACAACTTGTACGGCAAGCAAGAAGCCTCGGAGGGTTCGAATTACGCGGGATTCCGGGCGTACACGAAGAACACGCGGTTGTTCCGCCAATACTACCAAGTGAAGCTCACGGAGTCGCTGGAGGAGAACCAGATGTACTGCATTTCCTTCGACCTGTCCTTGGCCGACATGTCCCGGTATGCGGTGAATGGAATTGGAGCGTATTTGAGCGACCGCAAATTGGCACAAGGCAACACCGGGGTGTTCGTGACCGAACCGTCGGTTCGCCACCACGCGAACAAGGTGATGATGTTCTACGACGGGTGGGAGACCATTTGTGGAACGGTCATCGGAACGGGGGAGGAAGAGTACCTCATCATCGGAGCCTTTGCAGGTGACGGCGACATGGAAATCGAGAAGGTGAAGCGTCCTGCCGGTTTTGTGGGAGCGCAGGAGGCGCATGCGTATTACTATTTGGACAACATTCAAGTGCACCCGGTGGATGCCAAATCCCAATGCACCTGCAGCGCCGCGGACGAAGTGAAAGAAGACCTTGTCTACGGTTCTTCAACGGTCCTCAACGAGAACATGTCGGATGCGGAAAAGCTGAGCGTCATGGCGGTTTACTACGCGTTTTTGAAGCGCACGGCCACGGGGGCAGGCGACCAAACCATTGCCTCCGTTGCGGAAATGATGGCGGCAAATCCGGGATGGAAGTTGCGCGTGGTCGGACACGCCGATGACGACGAGTACAACGAAGGACGGGTGAATGCGCGCTATGCGGCCTTGGGCGAGAAGCGGGCGAACCTCGTGGTGAACGCGCTCATCGAAGCAGGGGTGCCTGCAGACCGCATCGTGGTGGACGCACGCGAGAACGAAGACCCAGCTTCCACGCGCGACACGGACATCAGCCGCGCCCAAAACCGCCGAGTCACCTTCGAATTGATTCAATAATTCGCTTCGTCGTTCGTTCTAAGTTGCATCGATGATGAACGGACGATTCGACACGTGGAAGGAGTTCCTGTGGGCCATGGGCCTGTGGGGACTCCTTTTTTTTGGGCAGGAGTTGGCGGCGCAGGGGAACTTGGTGCCCAATGGCAGCTTCGAAGATGCGGCGTGGTGTCCGACGAGTTACAACAACTCGACGTTGCGGACGGCGCGGGGTTGGAGCCAGCCTACGCAAGGAACGCCTGATCATTTCAAGGCGTGCAGTGGGGAGGCGGGGGTGCCGCGCAATGCGTTTGGGCAGCAGCTGGCCGTGGAGGGGGAGGCGTATGCTGGGGTGGTGACCTACAGTGCGGCGAAGCCGACGTACCGCGAGTACTTGCAGGCGGAGTTGTCGCGGTCGCTTGGGCGCGGCGAGTGGGTGTGCGTTTCGTGGTGGGTGTGCGCGGCCGATCAGGCGAAGCTGGTGGCGGATGGCATGGGGGTGCATTTGGGGACGTCGGCTCCGAAGGCGCGTGGGGAAGGGGTGCTTGCGGTCGAGCCCCAGGTGGACAATCCCAGATTCCACATGGTGAGCGACCGCCACAGCTGGATTCGGTTGTCCGATGCGTACCAAGCGCAGGGCGGGGAGCGCTTCATCACCGTGGGGAATTTTCGGCCGCCGCTCGAGAATCGGGTGTTGGAGCGCCGGGATGCGGAGTCGGACGCGAGTCCGTGGGCCTATGCTTACGTGGACGACGTGCGGGTGGAGCCGGTGGACGGCCCGGAGGACTGTTCGTGCTTGAACCGCACGTACTTGGAGGAGGCCACGGATCCGCCTTGGGAAGCCTTCTTGGTGGAGCGGGTGGCGCTCGAGTCGGTGCTGTTCGCGTTCGATGAGTCGGCGCTCGATGCGGTCGCGGAGGCGCAGTTGGAGCAGGTGGCCGCGGCGATGCGGAAGAACCGGTACTTGGTCATGGAAGTGAATGGGCACACGGATGTGGTGGGGCCGGATGGGTACAATTTGGCCTTGAGCGAGGCCCGGGCCCAAACCGTGATCGACTTCCTCATCGAGCGCGGCATCGACCCCCATCGGCTGGAACTTGCCTACCACGGCAGCCGGCTGCCCGCCGCCGACAACAGCACAACCGATGGCCGCCGCCAAAACCGCCGTGTGGAATTCGAGCTCCTCGAGCACGCCTTCCTGCCCATGCAGTGATCAGCCCTTGCGCACCGCCCCCTTCGGAATCGTCACCATCACGAGCAACGCGGCCGCGAAGTACAGAATGAGCGTCAGGACGCTCGCGCGCATCGATCCCGTGATGCCTTCGATGTACCCCCAACTGAACATCCCGATGATGAGCCCGCCCTTTTCGAGCACTTCGTAAAAGCTGAAGTAGCTCGCGTGGTCTTCGGTCTCCGGCAGCATCTTCGAGTAGGTGGAGCGGTTCAAGCTTTGGGTCCCCCCCATCATGAAGCCGATGATGCCTGCGGCGACGAAGAAGCCGTTGGTGGAATTGACCCCGGCATAGGCGTAGACGCAAACCGCCGCCCAAACCACCGTGCACAACATCAACGCGCGCACGTTTCCGATTTTCCCGCTCAACCACGCCACCGTCATCGCTCCTGGAATCGCGAGGAGCTGCACCGCGATGATGGCCACGATGAGCTCGGCATCCTGCAGCCCGACTTCCTTGATTCCGAAGGAGGTGGCCATGAGCATGATGGTCTGCAGCGCCATCGAAATGATGAAGAAGCTGAGCAGGTACCGCTTCAGGCCCTCGTTGTCGGCCAAATCCCGCGCCACCCCCCGCAATTCCTCAAACCCCTTCGCCCAAACGTTGCCCTTCGCCTCGTGCCGGTACGGGTTCACGGGCAACCACCGGAACGCGGGCTGCGCCCAACTCACCCACCACACCCCGACCAACACGAAGGACCACCGCGCGTCCACGCCCAACCCCTTGATCATCGCAAGCGAAACCACCAACAAGATGAGGCTGCCGATGTAGCCCATGATGTACCCGCGCGCGCCCAATCGATCGTGCTCCTCCGGCGGCGCGATTTCTGGCAGGTACGCGTTGTAAAATCCAAGCGACCCCCAAAATCCAATGTTCGCGAAGAACAAACTCGCCATGCTCCACTCCAGGTATTCCGGATTGAAGAAGTACATGGTCGTACAGGCCGCTGCCCCCGTGTAGCAGAACACCTTCATGAAGAATTTCTTCTTTCCCGCATAATCCGCCAGCCCGCTGAGCAAGGGATTCAGGGTGATGACGATGAGGAACGAAGCCGCAAGCACGTAGGCGTACAATTGGGTGTTCGAGAATTGGGCGCCAAAAAACGTCACCTCATCCTCGGTGACCGCGTTGTAGAAAATCGGGAAGATGGCGGTGGTGATGACCAGCGAATACACGCTGTTCGCCCAGTCGTATAGGGCCCACGCTTTGCGCACTTTCAAGGTCCCTGCGCCGGAGGGTTGCGAATCCTTCATGGGGACAAGATAGGCCCTTCGCGGACTTGAAGTGTCGTAATTTTGCGGTGATGGAAGCAAACAGGCACTTCGATTTGGTGGTGGTCGGCGGCGGCATCGTCGGTGCGGCTACGTTTTATCAACTGCAGCGGCGTCATCCCAATTTGCGGCTGCTCCTCGTTGAGAAAGAGGCGGCTCCTGCGGATCACCAAACCGGAAACAACTCCGGCGTCATCCATTCCGGCCTTTATTACAAGCCGGGTTCCCTGAAGGCCATCAATTGCGTGAAAGGCCGGCGTGCCCTGGTGAAGTTCGCGGAGGAATACAACGTGCCCCACGACGTCTGCGGCAAGGTGGTCGTCGCCGCGGACGAATCGGAGTTGCCGCAATTGGAGAAGATCCACGGCATCGGGCAACAGAATGGCATCGAGGGGTTGGAGCGCATTTCGGTGGAGCAGCTGAAGGAGATTGAACCGGAGTGCCGGGGAGTTGGGGCCCTGTTCGTCGGCTGCACGGGCATCATCGATTACCGCGTTGCGACCGAGCGGATGTTGGAGGTTGCGCTCGCGCTCCAGCCGGCTTCGGAGGTCCACTTGGGCATGGAGGTGCAGGGGTTTGAGCGGGAGGGAGGCCAAACCACCATCCGCGCTCGGCGCCACACCACGGCAGCCCATGCCGTTTCCTCCGCCAACGCGCCCACCGATGCGGCCACGTACACCTGCGACCACCTCGTCGTTTGCGGCGGCCTCCAAGCGGACCGGCTCGCGCGCAAGGACGGCGTGAACCTGAAGGAGCAGGTCGTGGGATTCCGGGGCGATTACTACGAGCTCACTGACGGAGCGAAGCACAAGATCAAGAACCTCATTTATCCGGTACCCAATCCCGATTTCCCCTTCCTCGGCGTCCACTTCACCCGGATGACGAACGGTGAAATTGAGTGCGGACCCAACGCCGTGTTCACCTTCAAGCGCGAGGGGTACGGCAAGACCGATTTCGATTTGCGCGATACCTTGGACGCACTGGGGTACGGAGGGACGTGGAAGTTGTTCTTCAACAACATGAGCTTCGGCATCAACGAATACCGGCGCGCTTTCTCCAAGCGGTTGTTCCTGAAAACCTTGCAGCGACTTGTGCCTTCGCTCACGATGGAGGACCTCAAACCGGGGCGCTCTGGCGTGCGGGCCCTGCTCCTGTCGGCGGACGGCGACACCCGCGATGACTTCCGCATTGAGTTCACCGACCACAGCATCCACGTGCTCAATGCCCCGTCCCCAGCAGCGACCGCCGCGTTGGCCATCGGGGAGTACATCGCGGACTTGGCGGCCGAGCGGTTTACGCTCTAAGGGGGGCATGAAAAAGGCCCCGGGGAACCGGGGCCTTCAATCAAGTTGGCAAGATTGCGCGCCGCAGCGCGTCTTTGTCTACATTAGGCGAAACGCATGCATTCATGCGCCCAAACCGCGGTGAACGGTTCAGTATTATTCTTTGCGATCTCCTTCTGCGGGAGCTTTGCCAGAGCAGCTCGTACCCTCGCTCTTTCCAGCGCAGCACGAACCCTGTTTGCGGTCGCCTTCAGCATGTGCACGTTCCTTCTCAGAACCTGCGCAGCTGGACTTTTCACCGCGCTCTCCTTCAGCGGCCTTTCCTTTGCCAGAGCAGCATGCTCCGCCTTCGGTCTTGCCCTTCTCAGAGCAGCAAGCTCCCTTTTCAGATTTGCCTTCGCCGTTGCACGCAGCTTCTTTCTGCTTTCCTTCTTCCGACGGTTCAGTAGCGGGGGCCGGTTGCAAGGCGCCCAATGAGGAGTTTCGGGAGGAAGCAGTTGCTGCTTTAGCGCTCTTGCCGCCATTGCTTTGCTCCACAGTAGCTTGTCCGCCTTTGTCAGCGGTGGTCGATTGCGCGGAAGCAGCAAGGGCGAAGAAGGCGAAAACACTCAGGATCAGAACTTTCTTCATGATGGGATGGATTGGTTGAATTCGTGAACAAATTTCGAACCTGTAAGATACAACTTTTCCTTTGTTTAAGCAATCACTTTGCCTAAATTTGCAGCCTCATCAAACGCGATGAGCGCCTGGAGAGGTGGCAGAGTGGTAATGCAGCAGCCTGCTAAGCTGTGACCGAGTATCTTGGTCCCCGAGTTCGAATCTCGGTCTCTCCGCTGTAAACAACTAAAAGCCAGTGATTTATTCACTGGCTTTTAGTTTTCTACTGCGCCTTGACGGCGAGACCATCGCCGTCGTGAATTCCACGTAGTTGGGCGCGGAAGAGCTCCTTCTTGGTGCCATATCCCAGCGAAAGGTGCTGCTCTCTAGCAATCGTGTCATTGAGGCCTTTGCGCAGCCGAGGAGGTCGGTTGGAATTCGCACCTTGGGTACCACAAGCCGGCTGGTCTGACCAGTAATTCTGAGGCAGGGTCTTCCGCCCGTATTCTGATTGATGATGCGTGAATCACGCAGCTCGCCCAAGCTGTAGCTGGCGCTCTGTGCTCGCTTTATAGTGGTAAAACAGGGGTTCTTGGGCGGGCAGGAGACATGGTTAGCGACGTCCGCATCATTTGGTCTTACAATTAGATGATTTGGAAAAGATGAGCGAGCCGCTGTGGCGCCTGGGCCAACGTGGAAGTGCTTCAGGGGAATTTCGGGAAGCGCGAGAAGTCGCGAGGCCGTTTTTCGAGGAAAGCGTCCCGGCCTTCTT
>CAYMHW010000016.1:0-32286 GCA_964390365.1 uncultured Comamonadaceae bacterium
GCAACGGTCCGGCGGGTCGCGCGGCGGCGGCGGCCTTGGCTTCGGCGCGCGCGGGCGAGGTCGTGCTCATCGGCCGCGAACACCCCGTTCCGTTCAGCCGACCGGGATTGATTTACCGGGCGATGGGGGCGATGCGCGACGCGGATTTGGAGCTGCCGATTCCCCCGGGCGTCGAGGCCGTGCACGGCGAGGTGGAGGACTGGGATCCCGGCTCGAAGGAAGTGACTTTGGCGGACGGGCGCCGGATGCCGTACACGCAGGTGATTTGGGCGGTGGGCGCGCAGGCGCGGCCGTTTCCGGGGGCCGTGGAGCCGGGCTTTCCGGTTTTTTCGTTGCAGGAGTGGGGGGATGCCCAAATCCTGTCCCACCAGCGCCCCCGTTCCTGGGGCGTCGTGGGCGGCGGCTTGGTCGGTGCCGAACTCGTCGAGTGGGGCGTGGGTCGCGGCGCAGAGACGCATTGGTGGGTGCGCGAGCCGCACCTGTGGAGCGAGCGCCTGACCCCGGACGAGTCGGCCGCTCTGACGTCGCGCGTGCGCGGCTTCGGAGTGAACGTTCACCTCGGGACCACCGTCGAGCAGCTCGGCCGCCCCGTACTCACCTCCAACGGCGCGTTCGAGGTGGATGCAACCGGAGTGGCCATCGGCGTCGTCCCCAACGCCATCCCGGGCGGGTTCAGCTGGGACCAAATCGCCCGCCTCCCCAACGCCCACGCCATCGGAGACGTCGCCCCCGAAGGCCCGCGCTCTTGGGAAGAAGCGACGCGCGCCGGCCGCGAACTGGGCATGCGCCTCGCGGGAGCGGCCTGCAGCCCGGCCCCTCCGATCGAAGACGACCGCACTCGGTGCTTTGACCGCACGGTGACCACCTTGACCGCGCGCAAGCCGCACTGGGAAGTCAGCACCGTCGACCCCCGCACCGCCCGAAGCCTGCGCCTCGGATTCGATGAACAAGGCCGGTGGGTCCGCGTCGTGGCCATGGGCTGGAAACTGCGCGCCCACGCCATCAAAGCGGCTTTCGCAGCCGGGTATTCAGTCGATGCACTCGCCGACGGCCGCCCGTTCTTCAACGAGCCCGAAGGCACCCGCTTGCCCCTCGTTGCGTGGGCGGAACTCCTCAACCAAGCCGCCCGATGATGCCCTTCCTCGCCGTCCTCCTCGTCCTCGCTGCATGCGCCTGGAACCTCCTCGAAACCCCAGGGCTTCTTGGGGAAGTGGTGTGGTTGTCGGCGTGGTCCATTGCAGCGGCGGCGTTCGCTTGGCGGGAGTTGCAGCGCCTTCCCGGGTTTGCACACCGTCCCCAAGTGCGGCGTTGGCAAAAGGCTGGGCGCTGGGCGCTCGCGGCTGCGTTGACGGGGGCATATTCGGTCCTGTATTGGTGGCCCGAAGGCGTCGAGCCGCTGCTGCCGTTGGTGGACGACTTGAGCACGGCCGTCCGGGGCGTCCCTGCAGATCGATGGTGGCTCTATGGCGTGCTCTACACCGGACTGGTGCTGAATTCCGGAGCCATCGTGTTGGTCCGGTACCGGCACGACGCGTACCAGCGCCGTCGCACCGCCGTGGTGGCGGCGGCCCAGCTCGTGTTCGCCTTCACGGTGCCGGCCATCCTGCAAGGATTGGATGTGGAGCACGCTGCGTTGCACCGGGATTGGAAGCTGTTTTGGCCCCTGGACCACTCGTTCTTTGAGCCGTACCGCTTGGATGCTCTGCGCGCCGGCGGGACCATCGGCCGGTTTTACTTGATTTCCGGCGTGGTCCTGTTCGCGGTGGTCGCACCGGTGGCCACGTATTGGTGGGGCAAACGCTGGTACTGCAGTTGGATTTGCGGATGCGGCGGTTTGGCCGAAACGACGGGCGACGCCTTCCGGACGCTTTCGTCCTCCACGCCGCGGAGTTGGAAGTGGGAGCGGTGGCTGATTTATCCCATCCTCGGATGGATTTCCGTGGCCACGGTGGCCGTCGTTGGCGCCTACATCGCCGGTGTGGACTCCTTCGGATCGTTGTCGGTTTACGACGTGTTCACGCGCCCGTATGGCTTTGTGGTGGGGGCGTTGTTCAGTGGCGTCATCGGGGTCGGATTTTACCCGCTCTTGGGGAACCGCGTGTGGTGCCGATTTGGCTGCCCGCTCGCGGCTTACATGGGCATCATCCAACGGGTCAATTCCCGATTCCGCGTCTCCACCCAAGCCGGTGGCTGCATCAGTTGCGGCGCCTGCACCCTCCACTGCGAGATGGGCATCGACGTCCGTGCGTATGCGGAGCGGGGCGAGGACGTGCGCCGGGCTTCCTGCGTCGGGTGCGGGGTGTGCGCTGAAGTGTGCCCGCGGGATGTCATCCGGTTGGAGTCGACTGCGGAGGGCGCGGTTTGGCGTTTGAATGCCAAGGAATGAAGGGAGTGGGGCGTAAAGGCAAAGAGTTTTGTAATTTGGCCTTCACCTACTTGAAATTGAATCCCATGAAACATGTGCTCAGCGGCGCCTTTCTCCTGCTCATCGGCGGGGTGACGGCCCAAAGCTTTACCAACAATTCAGCGCTGTTGCCCGATACGTATAACAGCGGCAACTGCGTCGGTTTCACCGATGTGGACAACGATGGCTTCGATGACGTCGTGGTGTTGGACCAAAGCCGGAACCTCGTCATCCTCTACCAAGATGGCAACGGCGGCTTCAACGAAGTGGCCTACGGTCAGGTCTCTTCAGCAGGCCAATGGGGCATGTGCGTGGCGGATTACGACAACGACGGCCACAAGGACGTCTTTTGCGGAGGGTCCTACGACGGGGTGCACGTGTGGAACATCGATGCGCCGGGCACCTTCACCGAAGTGCCGATGACGAACGACCAACTGTTCATGCAGGCCTGCAACTTCGCCGACATCAACAACGACGGCCAACTCGACGTATTCGCGTGCCACGATGACGCGTTGTCGCGGATGTGGCGCGGAGACGGCGAGGCCTTGACGTTCGATGCTTCGTTGATGCCGCTGGACGATTATGAATTGAACAATTATCCCGGGAACGACCACAGCGGCAACTACGGCACGGTTTGGTCGGACTTCGACAACGACGGGGACCTCGATTTGATGATCGCGAAATGCCGTCAGTTCATCGGCGACCCTTTCGACCCGCGTCGCATCAACCAATTGTGGGTGAACGACGGATCGAACAACTACACGGAAGATGCGGCTGCGCGCGGTCTCGTGTTGAACGAGCAAAGCTGGACCGCGGATTTCGCGGACGTGGACAACGACGGTGACTTCGACTGCTTCATCACGAACCACAGCACGACGATGAAGTTGATGCTGAACGATGGCGCCGGCTACTTCACGGATGTGACGCCGGGCAGCGGGTTGGACGTGAGCGGTTTTGTGTTGCAGGCGAAGCTCGCGGACTTCGACAACGACGGCTTTAACGACGTCGTCATCGCCGGCGGTGCGGACGGGTACTTCCACAACAACGGGGATTTGACCTTCACGCCGATGGAGGTGTTCCCAGCGAACGACAACATGCACAGCTTTGCGATTGGGGACGTCAACCGGGACGGCCAGCTCGACCTGTATGCGAGCTACGGCAACGGCTACAACAGCCCGGACAACGGCAACCCCGACCGGTTGTGGACGAACGACGGCAACGACAACCACTGGATTGCCTTCGATTTGCAAGGCATCGCCTCGAACATGGATGCGGTCGGCACGAAGGTCACCATCACGGGCGACTTCGGAACGCAGGTTCGGGAGATCCGCAGCGGCGAGAGCTACGGCATCACGAACTCGTTCGCGTGCCACTTTGGGCTGGGGGCCAACGCGGTCGTGGAAACGGTGGTCATCGATTGGCCGAGCGGTTTCCAAACGACCCTCGAGAACCCGGAAATCGATGCATACCACAACTTGCTCGAGGCGCCTTGCATGACGGAAGTCGCCATCGATGCGAGCTCGCTGCAGTTCTGCGAAGGCGAAACGGTGGAGCTTTCGGTCTTGGGCGACTTTGCGACCTACCAGTGGTCGAACGGAGGTGGGGCGGATCCGACGCTGACGGTGTCGAGCGAAGGAACGTTCAGCGTGACGGTGACGGACGCAGACGGATGCATGGGCGTTTCGAATCCAGTTTCTGTGATTCAGGTTTCAGGAGAGGCGCCGGTGTTGGCTTTTGAGGGCAGCACCATGCTGTGCGAGGGCGATGTCTTGGAGCTTTCCATTTCGAACGAAGGCGATTGGACGTGGTCAAACGACGCCACCGGCAACGTGTTGGCCGTGACGGAATCGGGCGTGTACAGCGCATCCGGAGTGGACATTTGCGGGAACACCCTGGTATCCGATGCGGTGGAGGTGACGTTCAACCCGTCGCCGGCTGCTCCGGTCGTGGGAGGCGAAACCGTGAACCCGGGTGGCAGCGTGACCTTGGACGGAGGATCGGCGACTTTGCGTTGGTACGACGACGAGTTTGCGACGGAGCCGTTGGCAGAGGGTGCAACGTTCACCACGCCGGCCCTGTCTGCGACGACGACGTACTGGGTAGAGGAAGTCGCCATTTCGGAGGCGACGCAGTACACGGGGGGTGAGGCCGACATGGACATGGGCCAGTACCACACGAACGACGCCTACTACATGATTTTTGACGCTTACGAAGACCTGCAGTTGGTTTCGGTGAAGGTCTTTGCCAACGGCGGTGGGGTGCGCCAAATCGAGTTGCTCGACCCATCAGGAAACACCCTTCAATTGGGCGACTTCGACCTCGCTGACGGCACGAACATCGTCGAGCTCGGGTGGCAAGTTCCCGCGGGCACGGGGTTGGGTTTGAAATGCAACGCCGACAACCCCCAACTGTGGCGGGACGGCAACGGGTCCAACCTCGACTACCCTTACGCATTGGGCGATCTGGGCGCCATCACCACCAGCTCGGTGGCTGGAGCCAATGCGCTGAACTATTACTACTTCTTCTACGATTGGGTGGTGTCGACGCCCACGGCTGAGTGCCCGTCGGATCGCGTTGCGGTCACGGTCACGGTGGTGGGCGTAGAGGAATTGGCGGGTCGCCTCGGATTGACGGCCTTCCCGAACCCGGCTTCCGATGCGGTGCGCATTGAATGGACGGCGACGGAGGCGGCGGACGTGCGCGTGGTCGATGCCACGGGACGCGTGGTTTGGTCTCAAGCAGCGGTGCGTTCCGGTGCGGTACTCGAGGTGTCGTCCTGGGCCACCGGTTGGTACCAAGCGGAAGTCAAGACGGTAACCGGCACGGCGACCCTCCAATTGATGGTGCGCTAACCTAACCTTTCCTGCGGGTTTCCGTAGAAAAAAGGCCGAGCAGAAGGGCGCTCGGCCTTTTTTCTTGCCCGATTTCAAGCAGGCACCTCGTTAATTTGCATCCATGCAGCAACTCATTGCTTTTTTCACCCGTTTCGTTCCGCGGCACCTGCTTCAGGTGTGGACGCATTGGTCCATTTTGCGCATTGCCTTTGTTTGGTCAGGGAACCGCTTTGAGGATCCGATTTCAGGCAAAACCTACCGCAAAATGCTTCCGTACGGTCGGGTGAATCCCCGTCCGAATGCGCTGGCGCCCCACAGCCTCTCGCTCGAGCGCCATCGAACGGTTTGGCTGTTCATGCAGCGGCACACGAACTTTTTCGAGGCCCCGTTGCGGATGCTGCACCTCGCTCCGGAGTATTGCTATTTGCGGCTGTTTAAGAAGCAGGCCAATTTGGATTACGTGACCGGTGATTTGGTCTCCCCGTGGGCGGATCATCACTTCGATGTCCACCGCATCCCGTTTGAGGACAATTCCTTTGACGTCCTCATGGCGAATCACTTGCTGGAGCATGTGGACAAAGACCGCGACGTGATGCGCGAGTTCTTTCGGGTGCTCAAACCGGGCGGCTGGGCCATTTTGCAGGTGCCCATCGATTACAACAACCCCAACACCGAAGAGGACCGGAGCATCACCGATCCGCGCGAGCTCGAGCGCCTATACTGGCAGAGCGATCACTTGCGCTTGTTCGGTTACGAAGATTATCCGGCGCGGCTGAAGGAGGCGGGCTTTGAGGTGGACGTCGTGGACGTGGCGACGGAAGTGGGCGAGGAGCTGGCCGAGCGGTATTGCTTGGGATCCGAACGCAACGTTTACTTCGTCCGCAAGCCGCGCTGACCGGTCAGAAGTGCCATTCGAGCCGCAGCTTCACGTTGCGCCCGGGTTCGGGCAGTCCCAAGTTGTTCAACTGGGACAAGATGGTGCGGAATTCGGTGTTGAGCAGGTTGCTTCCCGTGAGGGAGGTGCGCACGTGAGCGTTCCACCACATAGCGGCCCCCGCATCGAGGAGCACCGCCTCGGTGGAGGCCCGAACGATGAATTGGGCGTCCCAACGGCGTCCCGATTCCGTGGTGCTGTGCCAGCGGTTTTCAAGGCGCACATTGGCCGGGGGAATGAGGGGCAACGTCTGGCCCTCTGCGTCCACGGCGTGGATGGCGGAGGCGGCCCATTTTGCCGTCCAGTGAGCGCCCAAATCGGCGGAACCGTTGAGTTCCACGCCTGAAATTTGGGCCCGGGTCTCAGAAGCCACGTAGACGGGCAATCCATTCAACGCTTCGCCCGTTTCCGCGAGGTACAGGAAGTTCGAGAAAGCTTGGTGGTAAGCCGTGGCTGACGCGTTCCATCCGTTCCGAAAGGGGCGTTCCACGGTGAATTCGACTTGGTGACTGGTCTCGACGCCGAGGTCGTCGCTTCCCCATTCCACGCGGCTGACGCAGTGGTGGATGCCTTGGGCACCCAATTCCGCCAAACCGGGGGCGCGGTTCTTCCGGGCTGCGTTCAGCGTCCAGGTCCAGCCGTTGTCGGCGCGCCATTGGGCACCGATTCCCGCGGAAACCATCGGGAAGGTGCGGGACAGGCTGTTCGCGAATTCGGTTTGGCGCACGTCGGCGCGGGCGAGGCCGCTGATCCGCAGCGCATCCCGTTGCCAACCGGTTGAGTAGAAAGCGCCAGCTTCGTACACCGCCGCGTCCGGGATGAACGGGGAAAGGGAGTCTGCTATGGGGCCGTTCGTGTTGGTCTTCGTACCCGTTTGGAGACCCCAAGCGGCATCCCAAGCATTTTGCGTGCGTTCAACGCGCAGGTCGATCCGCGTGGTGCGCAAGCTGAGGTCCAATTCCGCGAGCTCATCGGGGGCATCGATCACGCCCCAGTTGCCTTCGAATTCCTTGCGGTGATTCAATTGGTAGCTGAAGGTGGGATGCCAAATCCAGCCGCGCCGACCTTGAACGTGCAAGCTCGAGGTGATGAGGTGGTCGCCCGATTGGTGCCAACCATCGGTGCCGATGAGGCCGGCCGTGTTGTAGGCCGAGGTGTATGCTCCGTCCCACGTTCCCCAATCGCGCAGGTAGCCGAAACGGCCTTGGGCGTAGAATTGGCGGAAGTTGGAATGATCGATTGCTGAGCCGTTCGGTAAGGTGGCCTCTCCGTGGCGGTTGATGCCGCCACTGAAGGTGTGGTAGGCGCTTTCGCTGCGCTTGCGGGTGACAACCGAAGCTTGGAATCCCCCGGTGTTCGAGTGCCCCGTGAGGCGGAGCGCGCTTTTTCTACCGATTTGCGGTTCAGGGCCGATGGGGATGAATTTCAAGATGCCGCCGAGCGCGTCCGGTGCGTCGGCCAGGGTGGAGGCCCCGCGCACCACTTCCACGCGTTCGATGCCTTCTTCGGGAAGGAAGATGCCGTGGTGGTCGCCCCAGGCTTGGCTTTCGATGCGGGCTCCGTAGAACATGGTGGTCACCCGCAAGCCGGAAAGCCCGCGTACGATGGGCCGAACCGTTCCGCCTGTGGCGGTTTGGAAGGCAACGCCGGGGAGGGCGGCAAGGGCGAGCAGGCGCGACGAGGCTGGAGCGGCATCGAGGACGTCCACGTCGATTCGCTGAACCTGTTCGAGGGGAGGAGGGGCTGCGCCCGGAGCGTGGGCTTCAACCGTGGCGCTTTCGAGGGCGTGCACCGATTGCGTCATCGCCGAAGTAGCCGCCGATTCTGCGGGCGCTCCGGGGAGGCTGTCGGTGAGGAATTGGCCGGAAACAAAGCCCGTCGAGCCGCTCAGAAACAGCGCAATTCCAACAGCGAGCGAGCGGGTCCCGGCATTCATGGCGCAAAAGTAGCTACCGCATTTCCCCGGAATGTCCGACTTGCGTCAGGTGCGGTGAAACGTGACGTTCTTGTGACGAAGTGCGGTTATCCGATGCGCAGGCGTTTGGCCTCGATGCCGTAAACCCCATTCAACGCTTCGCCCAACGCTTCTGAACGCCCCAGCCGAATGGAGGTGACCAAGCGGCACGATTCCCTGAAATCCGTTTCCTCCGGCGAACAGTCGAACTCCTTCAAGATGCGCATCGCATCGCTCATCCGGTCGTACGCAAAACGCGCCTCCCAAACCGCAACCACATGGCATTCCTTCAACTCACCCTGGTCCAGCGCGTCCAACGTCGCCTCCCGATACGCCTCAATGAGCCCGCCGACTCCCAGCTTGATGCCCCCGAAGTAACGCACCACCACGGCCAAACAATACGTGACTTCGCGGCTCCTCAACGCCCCGAGGATGGGCGTTCCCGCGGAATGCGCGGGCTCCCCGTCGTCCTGGGCCCGCCACTGCTCGCCCTCCGGACCCAACCGCCACGCATAGCAGTGGTGCCGTGCGGCGTGGTGCAGTTTGCGCAGTGCCGCCAAATGTTCCTCGATTTGGCCTTCCGTTCGCACCGGAAAAATGTACCCGAAATGCTTCGAACCCTTCGATTTGAACAACCCTTCAGAAGCCCGGGCAGGCATCCAATACGCGTCGGTCACCTCCGAATCCCCCATTCACGAAAGCGGGTTCAAGGTGACGGAAAACACCGTGATCGCGTGCAGGTCACGGCCGTGAAAAAACTTGTCCAACGCTCCGAGGATGTTGGGGGCGGAGAAGTACGAGGTGTGCAATTCCGTTTCGCCGAATGCCCGCCATTGGATGGTATAGGTCGGTTCTTGCGCGCGGTGTTCGCGGATGTATTCGAGCAGGCTCTCGAGCGCTTGAATCGCATTTGCACCGGAGCTTTTATGAAACAGAAACTGCTGGTTGTGCCGCGGATTTTCTGTCATCAAGGCCAAATGCACCACCCCTCCATCTTCTTCATATTGGAACAGGGGAGGAAGCGCTCCGAAGTAGGTGCGCACCTGTCCTTCCAACCGTTCTTGTTCGGTGACGAAATCGTTGCTCATGATTCAAAGTTAGCGGACGCGCGCCGGTTTGTGGCGAATTCCGGGACGGATTCTTCGAGGAAGCGCAGGGCGCCGGCGTGGTCTCCGCGCGCGCTGGCGAGGGCCTCGATTTGGAGAAGCCATTCCGCGCCGGGAGGGGCGGTGTGCGCTGCCCGCATGATCTTCGGGTGGTGGGTCGGCAGGTGGTCCTCGGCCTTCAGGAGCAGCTCTTCGTGCAGCTTTTCCCCCGGTCGCAACCCCGTGATTTTCAGTTCGATGTCACGCTCTGGTTCCTTGCCCGCGAGCTGGATCATCTTCTTGGCCAAATCCAAAATCCGCACCCGCTGCCCCATGTCGAACACGAAGACCTCGCCGCCTTCGCCCATCGCCGCGGCCTCGAGCACGAGCTGTGCCGCTTCGGGAATCGTCATGAAGAAGCGCGTGACTTCGGCATCGGTGACGGTGACGGGGCCTCCGGCTGCGATTTGGCGCCGAAACAAGGGGATGACGCTGCCGTTGCTTCCGAGCACGTTGCCGAAGCGCGTGGTGATGACGCGGGTGGTTCCCTCGGGGGCAAGGGCCTGGATGAGCCGCTCGGCCGCCCGCTTCGTGGCCCCCATCACCGAGGTCGGATTCACCGCCTTGTCTGTTGAGACGAACACGAAGGCTGGGACTTCCGCCGCCTGCGCGGCCTTCAGGACGTTGCGCGTACCGACCACGTTCGTTTCGAACGCTTGCCACGGTTGGCGCTCCATCAAGGGAACGTGCTTGTACGCCGCCGCGTGAAACACCAATTCCGGTCGGAAGGCGATGAACGTATCGAGCACCTGCCGCGCGTCCCGAATGTCCCCGAGTTGGGCGTCCACGCGATCGGAGATGCCGAGTTTTGCGAGCTCGAGTTGCAGGTCGTGCATCGGGGTTTCGGCTTGGTCGATGGCCAGCACGGCGGCGGGTTGGTGCACGAGGATTTGGCGGATGAGCTCCGATCCGATGGAGCCTGCCGCGCCGGTCACCGCAATGCGTTTGCCGCGCAGGGCTTCGGCGACGTGGGAGCGGTCGAGTTCAATGGGAGGCCGTCCGAGCAGGTCTTCGATGCGGAGTTCGCGGATTTGACGGGCGGTCAGTTCGCCGTTGATCCAGTCGTGCACCGGCGGCACATCCAGCACGCGGATGCCGTGAGCAAGGGCGTGGTCGACCACCCGGCGTCGGCGTTTGGGGTCCAAATGCTGCACGCTGATGATGAGCCGGTCGACCGCCCCCGTTCGGTAAAACCGGCGAGCCTGCGCCGCAGACAAGATGTCCACCCCTTCGAGCTTCTTGCCCACCTTGTTCGGGTCGTCGTCGATGAAGGCCACCACGTGCATGGCGGCGGAGGAGTGGCCCTCGCGGTCGAGGGCGTGTTTGGCAATCACCCCGGCTTCCCCCGCTCCAAAAATCGCCACGTTCACCTGCTCGCCCGTGGCGCGAAACGTCTGCAAATACAGCCACTTCACACCCAATCGCATTCCGATGAGCGCCACGAGCGTGCCCAGCCATTCCACCGCGATGACGGAAAAGGGGATGAAAAACCGACCATCAAGCGCAAAAAAGCGCAGGGCATTCAAAGCGGCAAACGCCACCGTTCCCAAGGAAACGGCCCCGAAAATTCGCCGCGCGTCTTCCGTTCCAGTGTGGCGCAAAATGCCCGCCTCCAACTTGAACGCCGCGGCGGTGCCCACGCGAATCACCAGAAAAATCGGCAAGAACCGCAGCCAAACCGCCCATTCGTGGTCCGGCACCTTGAACTCAAAGCGCACCCATTCCGCGACCAGCACCGACGCCAGCGCCAAGCCCGCATCCAGCACCCCCACGATCCACCGAGGAGCGTAGCGCGCGGGCAGGGATTGGCCGAGCAATCGCTTCATCGATCAGCCTTCAAAACAGAGGGAGAGCACGAAGGTCCGCGTCTTCAATTGCTCCAGCGGACGCGCGTAAATGCTGTCGTCGTGAATGAGCACGTCGCGCGCACCGAATTGGAATTTGCCCTCGATGGCAAACTTGAAGAAGGGCAAGAACAAGTCCACCCCTGCGCCCACATCCAGCGTCCGGTTGCCCTTTTCCAAGCGCAGGATGAAATCGTCCGTAAGCTGTTGGTTCACATCCGACTGCGATTGCATGTCCCGGCTGAACGTCGCACCCACGAGTCCGTACGCAGCGAAATTCCCGATGCGGTCGGTGCGCATCTTCAGCAGAAACGGAAAGTCCAAGTACACCGATTCGGTCCGGCGAACCTTCGTGAGGACCTCCTCTTCCCGCAGCAACCGGTATTCGATGCCGCGATCCTGGAAACTCAATCCCGGAGCGAAGCGGACGTGGATGTTGCCGTTGATGTCCCAGGAAGCGAGCAAGGCGAGGTTGAATCCCGATTGGGGCAGGTTCGCCACGCTCAACAGGCTGTCCGAAAAGGTGCTGTCCGGCCGCAGGGTCATCCGAAAATCGGACGAGTTGCCGCTGAGGAGAAAGCCGAAGTGGTACGGCTTCGTATCGAAGGAGGCGAGGTTCTTGCGCGGGCCTTGTGCCCAGCTGACGCTCACGAGCAACACGCCCATCCAAGTCAGCCACCACGCCTTCTTCCCAATTGAACTCATGTGCTCATTCATTGGTGCAAAATTACGTAACGCGGGCATGACGGATATCGCATGCGTCATTTGGACCAAACCGAACGCCAAAGCACCGTCGCGACCGCCGATGCCACCAACGCGGCAATCACCAGCCCGAGCAGCGAAAGCCCCAAGAACAAGCGCTCATCGAAGATGGTGTCAATCGTCGCCAATTGCTGTTCCAGCGCGGCTTCGCGGTTCCATTCGCCTCCACCTTGGGCCTCCACAAAGGCCGCCCACTGGGCGTCGTCCTCCACGAGCGCACGGGCCTCGGATTTCATCCGCTCCCGCCGCGCATCCAGCCCATCGGAAGCCACCGTCCCGTACCAAACAAACAACCCCGCCGCCGCAAGCATGGCAAACCGCAGCGGCGCTTTACTCGCCTCGCGAAACGCCGTCAAGAAGTCGGGATGCACCTCCCCAGCCCGCAACTTCACCCACGCCCCGCCGAAGGCGAGCACCACGATGATGAACAGGTTGAGCAACGCCCCGACCTGAGCGCTCGTTTCCCACGGCACCGCACCCCAGCCCACCAGCTTCCACGCCCCCCAAACCAGCAAGCCGATCAGCGGAGCCCAGCGCCACAAGGTCATCCGTTCATGGAGTTGAGGAAGTCCTCGTTCGTGCGCGTTTGTTCAATCCGCTCCTTCACAAACTCCATGGCTTCGATGGAATTCATGTCCGCCAAGTGCTTCCGGAGGATCCAAATCCGCTGCAACGCATCGCGGTCCATGAGGAGGTCCTCACGCCGCGTTCCACTCGACAAGATGTCGATGGCGGGGTAGATGCGGCGGTTCGAAATGCGGCGGTCGAGCTGCAATTCCATGTTGCCCGTGCCCTTGAATTCCTCGAAGATGACGTCGTCCATTTTCGACCCCGTCTCCGTGAGCGCCGTCGCGATGATGCTGAGCGATCCACCGTTCTCGATGTTCCGCGCGGCCCCGAAGAACCGCTTCGGCTTTTGCAAGGCGTTCGCCTCGACCCCGCCCGAAAGGATCTTGCCGCTGCTCGGGCTGACCGTGTTGTAGGCGCGCGCGAGGCGGGTGATGGAGTCGAGGAGGATGCAGACGTCGTGCCCGCATTCGACCATGCGTTTGGCTTTTTCCAAGACCAAATCCGCAATCTTCACATGGCGATCAGCCGGCTCATCGAAGGTCGAGGCAATCACCTCCGCATTCACGCTCCGCTTCATGTCCGTGACTTCCTCGGGCCGCTCATCGATGAGCAGGATGATGAGGTAAACCTCGGGGTGGTTGATGGAGATGGCGTTCGCGACGTCCTTCAACAAGGTAGTCTTACCCGTTTTCGGTTGCGAAACGATCATGCCCCGTTGGCCCTTGCCGATGGGGGAGAAGAGGTCCATAAGGCGCGTGCTGATGCCTCCGCCTCGGGTGCTCAGCTTGAAGCGCTCTTGCGGGAAAAGTGGCGTGAGGAACTTGAAGGGAACGCGGTCGCGTACCCATTCGACCGTTCGTCCGTTGATGCTGACGACATCGATGAGGGGGTAGAACTTTTCTCCGATGCGGGGCGGGCGGATCTTTGCGATGACCGTATCGCCGTTCTGCAGCGAGAACTGCTTGATTTGGCGGTTGCTGACGTAGACGTCGTCCGGTGAGTTCAGGTAGTTGTAGTCGGCGGAGCGGAGGAAGCCGTGCCCTTCGGTCTGAACTTCCAAGACGCCTTCAGCCTCGAGGATGCCGTCAAAATTGAACCCGTGTTCGTCCGGCTCGCTGATGAACTTGTCGCGTTGTTGGCGGCGGTTGTTGCGGTCGTTCCGGTCGTTCCGTTCGTTGTTCCGGTCGTTGTTGCGGTCGTTCCGGTCGTTGTTGCGGTTGTTGCGATCGTTCCGGTCGTTGTTCCGGTCATTGCTGCGTTCGTTGCTGCGATCGTTCCGGTCGTTGTTGCGGTTGTTCCGATCGTTCCGTTCGTTTCGATTGTTCCGCTCATTCCGCTCGTTCCGTCCCTTCCCCTCGGTGCCTTGCGGCCCACGATTCTCGTTGCCCTTTCCTTCTTCTGCGTTTCCTGCTGCCGCCTCTTGAGGAGCCTTCTGCGCGTCGGCCTGTTCCGCATTCCGCTGGCGGCGACCGCGCCGTTCACGCAGGCGGTCACCGGGCTTGGTGAGTTCCGATGGGGCCTTTTCCGCCTTCGCTTGGGGCTCGGCTTCAACGGCTTCAGGAGCCGCTTCCACTTTGGGAGCGGTTTCGGTTTGCTCGGCTTTGTTCGGTCGGCCGCGGCGGCGTGCGGGCCGCTCCTCTTTCGGCGCTTCGGCCTGTGCAGCGGGTGCTGCTGGCTCTGCTGCTTGCGGCTTGGGTGCGGGTTTGCTTTGCTTCGTCGGACGAACGGCTTGCTCGTCGAGGATGGAGTAAACCAAATCCTGCTTCTTCAACTTATCCAAGCGCTGAACGCCCAGCTTTTTCGCGATTTCGCGCAATTCGGTAACCTTCTTACCGTTCAGTTCGATGATGTCGTACATCAAGGGGTTTGATCAGAAATTCCTAAATAGAGTGGGAGCGTGGAGAGGTTCCGATGCTCGTGCGCTCAACAGGGACCAAACAGCAACCAACCGGTCCCAAACGCACCGCAATGATACGGAAAGTTTCCCATCCACCGAACAGCCCTCAACGCGGGCCCAATTCGACCAGTTCCATTTCGCTGATTTGGCCTGCCTCCACCGTGAAGCGCAAGAGCGTGCGCACCTTGTGAAAGCCGTGCACGCCCGCTGCCCCCGGATTGATGTACAAGCCGCCCCACGACGGATCGCGCTCCACCCGCAGGAGGTGGCTGTGGCCGCAGATGAAGGCCTCAGGCCGCTCGCTTTGGAGCAGGGTGCGCACCCCGCTGGCGTAGCGATCGGGCCGGCCGCCGATGTGCCGCATCAGGAAGCGCATCCCCCCACATTCCCAGCGCCACTCCTCGGGGAATTCCGCCCGAATGCGGTGATCGTCGATGTTGCCAAACACCGCACGAACCGGCGCCACCTGGGCCAACGCATCCGTCACGTCGAGCGAACCGATGTCCCCCGCATGCCAAATTTCATCGACCCCGCTGAGGTGATGGAGGATGCGGTCGTCGCAGTGGCTGTGGGTGTCGGAAAGCAGGCCGATGCGCATGGCGGAGGTTTGGGCATGCAAGTTGCGGCTTTTTTGGGCCAAATTGCAGCCATGTTGAAACCGCTTCTCACCGCGATCCTCGCCGCCACCTGCGCGGTTGCCTCGTTTGCCCAGCCCACCCTGTCCACCGACGACAAGCGCGCGGGCAAGGCCTACGAGGCGGGGCTTGAGCACTACCTCCACGGCCGCGTGAACGACGCCCTCGAGTCGATTGCGGATGCGTTGAAGCGGGATGCGTCGTTTTTCGAGGCGCACATGCTGAAAGGCCAAATCCTCGACGAGTCCGGCTTCCCCGACGCTTCCGCTACGGCCTACCTCGCCGGCTACGCCCTCCATCCCGAACGCTTCCCGAAGGGCCGACTCCGATTGTGCCAGCTGCTCCACCGCTCCGGCCGCTACGACGAAGGACTGGATGCCCTCGAAACGGCCCAAGGGCTGCCCGGCTGGGAACCGACTCCCGAATGGGACGCCATCGCCGCCCACCTCCGGTTCGCTGCCGAAGCCATCACCACCCCGGTTGAGCTCATCTCTCGCCCGCTCGAAGGGGACGTGAACACGCCCGCCCCCGAGTATTACCCGGCCATGACCGCCGACGGGCAAACCCTCTTGTTCACCCGCCAAATCGGTGGTCGCACCGCCTTCGAAGGCCAGGAAGATTTTTACACCGCCACCCGCATCGGCCCCGGCACGTGGGGCAACGTCCAGCCCTTGCGCGGCATCAACACCCCCGACAACGAAGGCGCCCCCACGCTCCAAGGAGACGGCAAGCGGCTCGTGTTCACTGCGTGTTCCACCCTTGAGAACGGCTATGGACCGCGGACGGGGAAGGGCTCCTGCGACCTGTTCGAGGCGGAGTGGAACGAGCGCAATGCGGCGTTTGACCTCGGCTACAACCTCGGCGCGCCCAACACCTCCGCTTGGGAAAGCCAGCCATCCCTGTCGGCCGACGGCACCACCTTGCTCTTCGTGCGCTCCACCCGCGCCACGCGCGATCGCCCCGCCCAACAGGACATCTTCGAGGCCCACCGATTGGCCGACGGCTCGTGGTCTGCGGCCACCCCGCTCGAGGGGCCCATCAACACGCCCGGCCTCGACGCGAACCCCGTCTTGCACCCCGATGGCAGCACCCTGTACTTCGTTTCGGACGGGCACCCCGGCCTCGGCGGCCTCGACCTCTTCCGAAGCGAACGCCAACCCGACGGCAGTTGGGGCGACCCGGTGAACCTGGGCTACCCCATCAACACGCACCACGACGAGAGCAGCGTGCTCGTCACGCCCGATGGAAGGTGGGCCCTGTTTGCCACCGACCGCGACGAACCCGGGAACCTCGATTTGTGGGAACTGCGGCTGCCCGAGGAACTGGTCGCCAAGGAGGTGCGGGTCTTGCGTGGGCGGGTGTACGATCTGACGAGCGGGGCGCCCGTGACCGCCACCGTCGATGTCATCCGGCCCGATGGTCAGGCCATTGCGCGGGTGCAGTCGGCCGGCGGCGGCTTTGAGCTGCCCATGCCGGAGGGCGATGCCTTGCGATTCCGCGTGGATCACCCGCATTACGCGTTCTACTCGGAGCTCGTTTTGTGGGATGAAGTGGACGCCGATCGCCCGGTGGAAATCGGGCTGACGCGCTTCGAGGTGGGGACGGTCTTGACGTTGAAGGATGTCCGCTTTGCCTCGGGTTCAGCGGTGTTGGAGGCGGTTTTCCAGCCGGAGTTGGAGCAATTGGCGGCCTTGTTGTTGGCCAACGAAGAGCGGGTCCAAATCATCGGTCACACCGACAACCGCGGCACTTCCACCACCAACCAATCCCTCAGCGAAGCGCGTGCAGAAGCCGTGCGCGCCTACCTCGCCGACAAGGGCGTTCCCGCCGATCGCATGCTCACAGAAGGACGGGGCGACAGCGAACCCATCGCCACCAACGAAACGGAGGCCGGCCGCGCCCAGAACCGCCGCACCGAGATCGTGGTCATCGAGTAAGGCCCGTCCACCGCACACTCAGTTCCCATTGGCGCGGTGCCACCGGATTGTGGTACTTGCCGCCGAACGCGTTGACTTGGTACCAGTCCGAATACCGGCTGTTCGTGGCGTTGAACAGGCTGGCGCGAACCGTCCAGGCCTCGAACCGGTAGCGCACCGAACCGTCCACGCGGTGAAACGCCGGTGACCAGTCGGTTGCCGCGTTGTTCAACGGCGACCGGTCATTCCAGCGCCACCGCCCCTCGAGGGCCCACCGCCCTTGTTCGTAAACGGCGGTGCCCCCGGCTGCGTGCAAGGGCGTTCCAGGCATCTTGAACGGTTCTGCCGATGCCATCGCCTGCACCGCAAACCGGCTCAACGTGGCCCACCCGCGGAATCGCCAGTTCCCTGCGGTTCCGCTGAATGCGGCTTCCATACCGGTCATGTTCAGGACGTCGGCATTGGCCATAATGGGCGCGTCGTTGGCCCCCTGAGTCAGGGAAATGGCATCGTCCACGCGCTGTCGGAAGGCCGAAAACTGGGCCGTCATCGGGCCGCGTTGCCACGTCGCACCCGCCTCCAAGGCCTGCCCCCACTCGGACTTCAAGTTGTACGCCTCGAGGGTGATGGGGTCGACGAGTTCGAAGGTCGTCGGGATGCTGGCGCCCGTTCCCCATTCGGCGAAGAGCTGTGCGCGATTTCCCAGGGGGAGCTGGACGCCGGCTCGGGGCAAGAACCGCACTTCGGTGAAGCCTTCGTCAAAGGGCAGGCTGTCCCAAACCGCGCCGTGGGTCGCCCGGCGAATTCCGTTTACCGCGCCGCCGGCGTGCCACGCGAGGCCGCCGGCGCGCACTTGGCGCACGCCGCCCGTCGCCCAGGTTCTCCCGGTGGTGCTCGTGAGGTCATACCGGGTTGCGGAACCGTCCAGCTCCGATTCCTGCAACGCCGTGCGGTCGCCTTGCGCGATGGCTTGGGCGTGCCAGGTCCAGCGGGTGCTTGGGGTTTCGGCGATGAGTCCTTGGCGGGCCCACCGGAGGGAGAAACCGCGGCCGTGCTCGGTTTTGTCCCCGTTGAAGAAGGGGGACGTTCCGTACGGGTTGTGCTTGTCGGTCAAGGTGGCGAGGAGCCACAGGCCTTGATCGGGGGTGCCGTGGCGGGTGGTGCTCCAGCCCAAAGCGGCGCGGCGACGGGCCACGTGGGCGTCGTAGGGGGCGCCGGGTGCGGAAGTGGGGGAGGATGCGGTTTGGTCTGCATCCAAGCTGCCCGGCAACTCCCACCACCCATCGTAAACGCCCAGCCACGCGTGCTGATCCCGCTCCGCTCCCTGCGTCCGATGGTGAACGGCCGCCTGCCACTTCCCATTCGCCTCCTGCGCGCGATACCCCGGATGCGCACTGGCCAAAACCGATGCCTCCACCGCCCCATGCGCCCCATGGGCCGCCACAAACCGCGCCGCCCCAGCGCCCGCCGCCCCCGCGCCCAACGTGCCCCCGCGGAGCACCCCCGACGTGACCGGCTGCCGCGAATGCGCCCACAGCGCCCCCGCATAGCCCCCGCCCAACACCGCGCCACTGGGCCCCGTCATGGCGTCCACGCCGCTCAGCAACTCCGGGTCCAACCACTCCATCGGCGTCTCCCCATCCGCGGTCGTCAGCACGAACCCGTCGAGCAGCAGGAACACGTTCCGCACTCCAAACGGCGAGCGCAACGAACTCCCGCGCATCCGAATCCTCCGCGATCCCCCAGCTCCGCGCGTCTCCATTTTCACCCCGGGAACTTGGTTCAGCGCCGCCTCGAGGTCGATGGCATCTTGAACGGCCTCGACCTGATGCACGGGCGCAAAAACCGGCACGGTGGATTGCACCGTGGCCACTGAGGAGGCTTCCACGTGCACCGTGTCGGAGGCGGCTCCCGTCAAAAGCAATGCGGCCAGCAGCCCTTCGGTCACTGGACGTTGAAGGTCAGGGTTTGGGTTCGGTCACCATCCACCACGCGGAGGAAGTACGCGCCGCTGCTCCACGCGCTTGCGTTCACCGTCCATTCCGAACCTTCCACCGTTCCGGCTGCCACCCGCTTTCCTGCAAAGCTCACGACCTCCCAGCGCGCTCCCGGGGACGCACAGTTCACCGTCAACCAGTCCGAAGTGGGGTTGGGGTAAGCGGTCAATTGCGGGGCATCGGGAAGCAACGTCACGTCCGAGGTGAAGGCTTCGTTGGCGAATTCTTTGATGATGTTGGGGCCGCTTCCGGGGTAGCTCACGCCGTTGAAGGCTACGTAGACCGCACCGGTGTAGGGGTTGACGGCCACGTCGCGCACGCGTTGGTTGAACGACGAGAAGAACTGTTCTTCCGATTCGATGGCCGTTCCGTCTGCGTTGAGGTGCAGCACGCTCAACCGCTCGTAGGCCCCACTCAGTCCCCCGAGCACCGCCATGAGCACGCTGTTCTGCCATTCGGGGATGGCGGGGTGGTTGTAGTATTCAATGCCATTAACCGCCACGCACGGGGTCCACGATTTGAGCGGCTCCGTGACGTCGTTGTCCGCGCAGTAGGCCTGCTCGCCGAGGGTGTTGCAGAAGCCTTCCACGTTGGGCCAGCCGTAGTTGCCGCCGGCGGTGACGATGTTGAATTCGTCGTCGGTGTTTTGGCCGTGTTCCGAGGCGTAAATCAAGCCGTTGGGACCGAGGGCCAAGCCTTGGGTGTTGCGGTTTCCGTAGGTGTAAACGTAGCTGTCGGGGAAGGGATTGTCGGCGGGGATGCTGCCGTCGAGGTTGAGGCGGAGGATCTTGCCCTGCAGGGAGTTCAAGTTGGGCGCGTTCGATGAGGTGCCCAAATCCCCAGCCGTCATCAACAACGTGTTGTCGGGGAGCACCAACAGCCGGCTTCCGTTGTGGATGCCGCCGGCGCCGAGGGTCAAGAGGATTTCTTCGTTCACGAGGGCGGTGCCGTTCCAGTCGAATGCGCTGAGGCGCTCTTCGCCGTTCCAACCGCTGCCGGTGCAGTAGACGAGGTACACCTTCTGGGTGTTTTCCCAATCCGGGTGCATCGCCATGCCCAGCATCCCGGGCTCGCCGTTGCCGTTGTTCATGACGCTTTTCGAGAGCACGGTGGTGTAGCTGCCGGTGGTGGGGTCGATGCGCAGGACTTCGCCCGGGCGCGTGGTGCACCACAGGTGGTCATCCGGGCCCCAAAGGAGCTCCCAGGGCAGGTTGACGCCGGTGACGAGGTCGGTTTCGGTGAGGGTCGTGTTGCCGACGGTCCAGGTTTGGCCCCAGAGCGTGTTGGCGCTGAGCAAGGCGGCGGCAGAAAAAAGCAGGGAAAAACGCATCATTTTTGGCTTCAAATCGTTTCAGCAGTATGCCGAAATTAGCAACAAACACGCCTCGCATGAATCGTTTCATTCTCGCCTTTGTCGCATTGACCGCTTTCAGCACTTGGAATGCCGCGCTGCAGGCGCAAACGCCGGATTGGATGTTCGCCCTTGAAGGCGCCTACATCGGACGCTACGAAGTGCCCGATCCGACGGGTGCGAAGGACGAGTTGACGTGGGATGCGCGCTTGGACGGTCGCCGCAATTTGAGCGAAAATGGATTCGTGTTGCAGTGGATGATCGAGGACGAATCGGGCGTTGAGGAGACCCTGTCGACCTGGCATTGGAAGGAGGGGCGGATGTGCGAAACGGAAATCGTGGACGGTCGCCCTGCTGAGGTGTGTTGGATGCTGCACGGCCAAACCGCCCACGCCGTCATCCTCCGTCGAGGCGGCGAATGGGAAGGCCAAGCCATGTTGTTCGAACGCACGGTCGAGCGCCTGCCCGGCCAGCTCCGCATCACGGACCAGCACAACAACGGCGACGGAACGTGGCGCTTCCACCACGGTTTCGTCTTCGAAGAAATGAAGCCGGAAGCCTCGAAGCGTTAACGGGCGACGGCCACCGCGCTCCGGCCCGGGAGCATGCCGTCCACGAGCGATCCTGCGAGGATTTGGCCTTGGGCATCGACGCGTTTGGCTTCGGCCCCCTTGTTGATCCACACCTCCGTCACCTCCCCGAGGTAGCGGCGCTCAATGCGCACCACATCGCGGTCGATCACCTCGTATTCGGTGTCCCCGTACATCAAGCTCATGCGCTCCGCCCGCAGATGCGCCCACCCAGCCGCGTGTTCCCACGTGCGCCGCTCGTCCTCGTTCTCCAATTCGAAGCGCATCATCTTGCGGTTGTCGGGATCGTTTCCGCCGACGTCCGCGTATTCGTCGCCGTAGTAGAAGCACGGAACGCCCGGCACGCTGAACAAGTACGCCGTGAGCAGCTGCATCTTCTCGTAGCCCACCGCGCCGTTGTGCTCAATGGTGCGCGTCCAACCGGCCAACTTCGTGTCCTCATCCAGGGCGAGCGCACCGTCCGCAAGGGAGGTGAAGCGCGGGCGATCCTGGTTGCCCGTGATGTTGCCCATCAGGTGATGCGCGCCGTACGTGTCGAGGCTTTGTTCGGCGACCGAAACCAGCCCTTCAACGGAAGCCGAATCGTCCGCAAACGCGGCCACCATGGCGTCGTAGTGGTTGAAATCGAACTGGGCATCGATCATGCCGCTCGAGAGGTAGGAGTTGATGAGCTCGGGGCTGCCGTAGGTTTCGCCGATTTGGAAGACGTTGCGCTGGTCGCCGGTTTCCGCCTTGATTTTCGCGGTCAAGCTGCGCCAAAACGCCTCCGGGATGTGCTTCGTCGCATCGTGCCGGAACCCGTCGATCTCGGAATGCTGAATCCACCACACGGCGCTGTCCGTCATCGCATCCACCACTTCGGGTCGCGAGAAATCCAGCGTCGGCATGAACGTGTCGAACCACGTGGTCAAGCGCTGCTCATCCCAAAGCTGCGTGTTTTCCCGCCCGTCGGGCAGGTAGAGCGACGTGGCCCAATCGGGGTGCTGCTGGTACGCCGGGTGTTCCTGGTGCACGTGGTTCGCCACGTAGTCCACGAGCACGTTCAGTCCGTGGTGGTGCGCCGTTTCCACCACCGAATTGAAGGCGTCCATCGAGCCAAACCGCCGGTCCGTCACCGTCGACCGAATCGGCCAGTACCCGTGGTAACCGCTGAACGCGCTCGTCACGTCCGTCGAAGGGTCCGACCACCAACCGAACGCGCTGTCCGGGTTCGCCACGATGGGGGAGACCCAAACCGTGTTCACCCCCAGCCTCTCAAAGTAGCCGCGCTCCACGGCCTGCTCCAACCCCGCAAAGTCGCCTCCGTGGTGGTTCGCCCGCGGGTGGATGCGCGGGTCATCCACCGGCTCGTCGTTCGTCGGATCCCCGTTCACAAACCGGTCGATCATCAGGAAGTACATCACCATCGCTTGGCGGTCATCCCGCGTGAGCAAACGCGGGTTTTCGATCGGGACGCCGTACTCGAGCGGCAGCAGCACGAGCCGGCTCACCCCGTGCTCATCGGCCGCCCACAACCGGAGGTGCGACCGCTTCATCGCATAAGCGGCAGCCGGCACCCGGACCCGAGCGCTTCCCGTGGAATCGAGGGTGGACGAGGCGTACAGGTGGTTCTCCCACCAGCCGAACAGCCGCGCCCCGGGAGTCCCGGACAGCACCACGTCGTTCACGTGATCGCCGGGTTCGTGCCGCTCGGCAACGAGCTCGGGGGCGGGGCCGGGTTCCGGTACCGTCAGGATGGAATTGAAGGCCCCGAATCCATTGGGTTGTTGCCGCACGCCGTACTCGGCTTGCCATTCCCCTTTCATGCGAATTTGGTAGGTGTGGTCGCCGGGCGGCAAATGGAACACCGCGCGGTTGCGGCCGTCGGGTTGGCCCAAATCCACCGGCGCCCATCCCGTGAAGCTCCCTTTGAGTTGCGCCTCCCCAATGTCTTCGTAGAACGGACCGAGTTCGTACTCGACGCGTTGCAGGCGCGAACGGAGGACCGGGACATCCCGCGCTTCGCCGTTCACCCAGAGCTGCAGGAATCCCAGTCCGCGCTGGGGCTTGCGGTCGATGATGATTTGGCCCTCCACCACGTTCAACTCGGCACCGTCCTCCCACGTCGCCCGTTCAAGGGACTCGTGGGCGAGCAAGAAATCGGACACCGGAACCCGCGTCGTATCCGGCTGAAGGGCAATGGGATGCCACGGCAGCGCGTGCGGGGCGCGGTTCGTCGATTGAACGAAGGCATCGGGAGTGGAGCTGCAGCTCATCAGCGCCCCGAGCGTCAGCAGGCAAAGCAGTGTGCGCATGGAAAAGGGAATGAAAACGGGCGACCGCGGCCGCCCGTTTATGGAATTCAATGGAGGGTTACTCGCAGTCGAGGAAGCTGATGACCTCAAACGGCGGCGGTCCAGGAGGGTAGGTGAATCCGGGGCGCACCACGTAGTACCACAGTTCCTGCAGCTGCTCCCCTTCGCCGAGGACACCCGCAAACAAATCCTCCGGGATGAAGGTCATGCGGAACTTACCGTCCCCGATGTCTTCCATTTGGAGCTCAGGGGTGGCCAGCACATCCGCCACCGCCACGTATTCGTAGCTCGTGAACAGGTCCACCTTGCCGAGCATGTAGAGGTAGCATTCGTCCGACCCCATGTTTTGAAGTCCTGCGTACGCCTCTTGGGTGTTGTCGTAGGTGATGCTCAAGAAGTCGTCGTGTTCGCGCAGTTCCGGGAAAATGCACATCCGCGCCGAGCAGAGCTGCGGAATGATGTCGACGTGCATGTCCTCGCTTTTCGCTTCAAATTGGAAGCCGTCCACCGTGTTGCCGTTCTTGAGTTTGGCCAAACACGAAATGCCCAACGAAAACAGCTGCGGCCCATCTACCCCATAGTACTCCGTGGGGATGAAGGTCATGGAATACAGCATGTTGCCCACCTTCGTGAGCTGCTGGTGATCCGCGGAATTGTCCCAATCGCCGTTGCCTTGGGCCGGGCCCGCCGGCTGCCACGTCCACAGGTAAACTGACGTGTCGGGGAACGCTTCGAGGATGGCTTTGAGCCCGTTGTTTTGGATGCCGTCTTCCGATTTGCTCATGTCGATGTAGAGCGTCATTTCGGAGTTGGCGTCGGTGGGTGAGGGCAGGACGTAGGCTTTTTGGGCCCAAACCGAACCCGCTACCAAGAGGAGTGCACAGGCACTGAAAAGTTGCTTCAACATCTCGAAATCAATTCTGGCGGGTGAAAGAGAACGTGTACACCACGGTCGTGGTGCCGGAACAGTCGCGGCGGTACTCGATGTTCAACTCGTTGTCAAACGGACGGATCATGCCACCCAAGTTGTACACCAAGGTGTCCGATGAGTACAGCTCCAAGTAAGAAGGGTACGCCGGATCGTCGAACGCCCAGGTTCCTCCTTCACCGAAGTAGTTCTTTCCCATTTCGAGGGCGACCTCATACGTGCCATCGGCAGCGAAGCTCAATTCAAGCGGCGTGTTCACGCCATCGATGTAGAAGTGACTCAAATCGCGCACCTCCTTGACGGGGCTGTTCAGGTCCTGTTGGGTGAACGCGGTGAGTTGCCACGTGCCTGACATGCCCTCCACTTTGTCGAAGGGCTCTCCCAATTCGCCGGTGATTTCCGGCTTGCATCCCGCGAGGGCGATGAAGGCGGCAAGCGCTGCAATCGCTCCGAATTTCATTGATTGTTTCATGGCCATCAAATTACAGGCAACCGCCTTCTTCGTTCAATACAAATCCCGCTGCCGTGGTCTCCGAGTTGGAGAACTGCAACAGCATGCCGGGGCAATCCCAAGGAGCACCGCGGATCTCGATGGCTTCTCCCATGACCCCACGGCGGACGAGTTGGTCCGTCCATTGGCCTTCGCACACGGTTTCCTTTCGGAACTCATCCCGGGCCGCGTCGCGCACTGCGGCAGCCGTCGCGTCCGCTGAAAGGGGGTTGTTTCCGGCTCCGTATGCCCGGTCGCGAATGGCATTCACGTCGGCGATCGCCGTGCTCAAGTCCGTGCCGAGTTCGGCCAGGGCCTCAGCGCGCAGCAAGTGCAGGCCCGTCAAGTGCACCACCGGCACGTTGAAGTACTCCTTGTCGTTGAAGCGGTTGCAGAGGTAGCGCGTGCCGGTGTTCGTGATCCAAGCCGAACGCGCATCGCCCCCGCCCGACAGGCTCATGAAGAAATTGAAGTCTTCGCTGAAGCTCAATTGCGGCGACGGGTTGTTGTCGCTGCGCAGGTTGTCGCGGTACCACGTGCTGCGGTTGTCCTGGATGCGGCTGATGATGCCAAACACCGTCTCCGGATTCACCACATCCGCCTCGTACCGATCCAAATCCGCATCCAACTCGAACGCACCCGAGTTGATGACCTGTGAGGCATAATCTGCGGCGGCTTCGAAGTTCAACATGAGGAAGTTCACCTGCGCGAGGTAACCCAATGCCGAATACTTGGTGGCATACACCCCATTCGATTCGGGCAAGTTTGCCGCAGCGAATTCGAGGTCCTCCACGATCGCGGCATAGACCTCGCCCACGGTCGCGCGCGGCAGCGGCTCCTGCGAAGTCTCCAGGCGCAGCGGCACCCCGAGGTGGCTGTTGTCCGGCGTGTATCCGTAGGGCTGAGCGAACAACTTCACCGCGCCCCAGTGACACACCGCACGAATGAAGCGCGCCTCAGCTTCCATCCGGTTCCGCTCCGCCTCGCTCAAATCGCTCACGAGTTCGAAGTTCTCGATCATCACGTTCGAGCGGTAAATGGCGTAGTAGAAGTCGGTGTAAGCACCGCCGTTGATGCCCGTGAAGAACGTCGTTTCGCGGTTGTAGACCGCATCGAAATCGAGGCTGTTGTCGGGGGCACCGAAGTTGTCCCCGCGCAGTTCGTTGATGATTTGGATGCGGCCTCCGTAGAGGTTGCCCAACACATCGTACGAGCTGACCAGCAGGCGCTGCAGGTCATCCGCGGTATTGATGGCATCTTCTGCCAAAATCACATCGCCCGGCTCAAAGTCCAGCAGGCGGTCGCACGAAGCCAATCCCATCAGGAGCGCTCCAGCGAACAAAAGGTTTCGGAGTTTCATGTCGTAGGGGATTAGAAGTTCGTGGAAAGGCTCAACGTGAAGGCGCGCTCTTGAGGAGGCGTCAAGTAGGTGACGTTCGGGCTCATGTTCCGGTCCTGAGCGTTCTCAAAGTCCCGCACCACTTCGGGATCCAGCCCCGGGAAGTTCGTGATGGTGAACAGGTTCGTTACGTTGAACGCGACGCGGAAGCTGTTGAAGTCGCGGCCCACGGCGGAGAAGTTGGGCACGTTGTACCCGAGGGTCACGTTCCGCAAGCGCAAGTAGGACGCATCGAAGACGAACAGGCTCGTGTTCCACCAAGGGAAACCTGCGGGCAGGCTGTACGTCGTTTCATCGAGGGTCAACCGCGGGTAGGTCGCTTCGTCCCCGGGTTGGCGCCACCGATCGAGGATTTCCGTCCGCATGTTCCAGCCGGACACCACACCGAGTTGGCGCTTTGCCGATGAGTCGAAAATCTTCGCACCGACGCTGAACGTGGCCAGCGCGCTCAAGTCCCAATTCTTCCAACGGAACGTGTTGTTCATGCCGCCGATGAGGTCAGGCAAGCCGTCGCCCACGTATTTCCGGATGTTGTTGTTGTAGTCGTACGTCTCGTTTCCGTCCAAATCCAAGTACACCGGCAACCCATTGTTCGGGTCGATGTGGCTGTGCTCCACGAGGTAGAACGAGCCGACCGGCTTGCCCACGATGACCCGCGAGTCGTTCGTTCCCCCGCTCACTGCATCCGGCGTGTAGTTGCCGATGTCCACCAGCTCGTTGTAGTTGCGGGCCAAATTCAAATCCGTCGTCCACTCGAATTCTCCGACCAGGTTTCGGGACTTGATCGAGAACTCCAATCCGCGGTTCAAGATCGTGGCCACGTTGTCCCAGTAGTTCGTGAAACCGGTGCTCGCTGGGGTGCTCACGTTCATCAAGACGTCCTTCGACAGCTTGTGGTACGCCGCCAATTCCATCGTCACGCGGTCTTCCCACAGGCCCATTTCCACCGAAGCGTCGAACGTCCGCGACGTCTCCCACTTCAAGGTAGGATTCTCCGGTTGCAACGGGAACAAGATAGAGTCCGCCGCATACGTGATGCCGTTGTCGCGGGCGGAGTAGGTGCCAAACCGCGCGTAATCCGGCAACGCCGCGTTCCCCGTTTTGCCCCAGCTCGTCCGCAGCTTCAAGAAGCTGAGCTTCTCTGCATTGAACCAGTCCTCATCCGAAATCACCCAACCCGCTGAAAGCGAAGGGAAGAAGCCATAACGGTTGTCCCGGCCGAAACGCGAACTGCCGTCCACCCGCGCCGTTCCTTGGAAGAAGTAGCGGTCCTTCAAGGTGTAGTTGACCCGACCGAAGTAGGACAGGAAGCTGTGTTGGCTCGGGTTGTTCTGCGTCCGGTTCACCTCGGTGGCATCCGTCAACAACGAATCCACTTCGAAGACCGGCCCCGTCACGTCCGGGTAAAACAAGCTGTAGCCGTAGTTGTCCGTGCGCTGGAACTCCGTGCCGAGCAGGAAGCTCAGGTTTTGCGTGTCGTCGAGTTCGAGGTAGTAATCCGCCGTCGCGCTCGTGTTCCAGTTGAGGACGTAATTCGCGTACCGATTCGCACTGCCCAAATCCGTGGTGATGGACAACCCACCCGGGTTGTACTGGTCATCGCGCAAGTGCAGGTAGTCGAAGCCGCCGCTGACCTTGATGTTCAGGTCTTCGATCGGGTTCACGATGACCTGCACGTTGTTGATGGAGCGGTTTTCCGTGCTCCGCCACCGCTTCAGCTCGCGCACCGCCGTGGGGTTCTTCGTTCCGCCCCACTCGTCAAACCAAAGGAAGTACTCGCCTTCCTGGTGGAGCGTATCCCCGCCCGCCGAGATTTCCGCCTCGTCGTAGAAAACGGGATAGTACGGGAGGGCGTTCGACATCGCATCGCCCAAACCGCCCGACCACGCCGCATCAACGCGGTTGTTCCGGCCTTGGCTCAACGACGCGCTCGCCATGATGGTCATCCAATCCGTCGGAGTGAAGTCGATGTTCGCCCGGCCGCTGATGCGCTCGTAGCTGTTGCCGAGGAGGTAGCTCTCGTTGTTGTCGTAGCTGATGCCGCCGTAGAAGTTGTAGTCCTCGCCGCCTTTGCGCGCGCCGAAGCTGTAGGCGTGCTTGACGCCCGTGCCAATGGTTTGGTCCACCCAGTCGGTGTTGGTGCCCAAGGCGTTGAGGTAGGCTTCCTTGCGCGTTTCTGGATCGTCCGCTGCGCTTGTCAAGTTGGGAAGCCAAACATAGCCCGTGCCCCCATCGTTCTCCCACGCCTCTTGACGCAAGGCCAGGTACTGCTCCGTGCTGAGCATGTTGGGCAAGGTGGCCGGCGTGGCCAAACCTGCGCGCGAACTGAACTCAAAGCTCGTGCCTTTGCGACCGCGCTTCGTCGTGATGAGGATGACCCCGTTCGCGCCTCGTGAACCGTAGATGCCCGTTGCGGCAGCGTCCTTGAGGATTTCGACGCTTTCGATGTCGTTCGGGTTGATGGCCGCGAGCGGGTTGTTGTTCAAAGCGCCCGAGTTGCCGCGCAAGAAGTAGTCCTGCGTGATCGGAATGCCGTCCACGACGTAGAGCGGATCGCCCGCCGCCGAAACGGAGGCCACGCCGCGAACGCGGATGAGCGAAGGAGCGCCCGCGATGCCGGAGGATTGCGAGACCTGGACCCCGGCTGCTTGCCCTTGCAGGGCCGCTTCGAAGGACGGGGTTTGAACCGCGGTGATCTGCTTCGAGTCCACCGAGGTGATGGCCCCGGTCACTTCCTTTGCCCGTTGGACCCCGTAGCCGATGACGACCACGTCCTCGATCATCACCGCGTCCTCTTTCATGCGGATGTTGAGCTCGAGGGTTTGGCCGGCAGCGAGCTCGATCTGGCGGGTTTCTTTGAGGTAGCCGATGAACGTGAAGTCCACGGTGTGGCTCCCGGCCGACAGGTTCAGGGTGTAGTTCCCGTCGAAATCGGTGAACACCCCTTTGGTGCCGCCGTCTACCAGGACCGAAGCCGACGGCAGGGATTGGTTGTTGGCGTCGGTGACCTTACCGGTGAGGGTTTGGCCCCAAGCCCACGAAACCATGGCACACCCCAGGAGGGTGAGGAGGAATGGATTGCGCATGATGTTGGTTTGATGCCCCAAACTTAGTAAGAAGGTGTCATTTCTACACCTTCTCACGGCGGCATTTATTCACCAGATATCAAAACCGGTTGGGAGAGCCGGGTTTGGCCTTGCTCAATGACCAGGAAATGCAGGCCATTCGACCAGTTTCCACAGTCCAAACGCCCCGTCATTTCCCCCGCTCGGTACGCCACCCGATCCTCCTCCACGACCGCCCGGCCCTGTGCATCGAGGACACGCAAGCGGTACGCCCCCGCTTCGGGCAACACCATGCGGTAGGACACCACATCGGACGCGGGCTGTGGCCACGTGGCCAGTTCCGCCATCGCGGGTGCCGCCTCGTTCACGTCGAGCAGCTGAACAGGGCACGCCACCGGCTCGTCCAGATAGACGTGGTATTCACCCGGTGCAAAGGACTGCGTGGCGAAGATGTCCGTGACCTCCACCGCTTCGCCCGTGAAGTAATCGTACCACGTGCCCGTGTGGGAGAAGCCCGGAGCCATGTCGATGGACTGGGTGTGGAAATTCGCGGCGACCACCGCGTCCATTTCCGGGTGGTACAGGAGGAGGCGCTTGCCGTAGCCGCCCACGTCCCACGTGAAGTCCGTCGTGCTGAACGTCGCGTAATTCCGCTTCAGGTGGGCCAGGCCGGCGATGACCTGGTGGATGTTGTAGCGCTGCGGGTTCGCCCGGTAGTCCCAACGGACGGGCTTGGCTTCCACGCGGCACGCGTCGCTGACGGTGACGCCGTCGGAGCAGGTGTTGATGCTGTAATCGTACCCGAGCTCTGTGAACTGCCACAGCATCTTCGGCCCTGGGAGCGGCACGTTGAAGCACTGGATGGCTTCCATGCGGCTCAAGGCCGTTTCGAGGTCCGATGCGTCGTAGTTGCCGCTGGAGGCGCCGTACTGCAAGTTCTTGTACATCAGGCGTTCTTCGTCGTGGGATTCGGGGTAGGAGACCGCTCCCATTTGGTTGAATCCGTGGGATTGGTAGTTCGCCCAGCTGAAGTTGGAGGGGTAGCCCATGGCGGCTTCTTGGTAGTCGTGCGTGGAGTTGGACCAAACCATGAATCCGTTGTTCGTCAACACCGTTTCCTCGTTCGTATCGCACCAGTGTTCCAAAATCAGGTACACGCCGTCGTCCACGCTCCACATGTGGTTGCCGTAATCCATGAGCAGGTTGATGCGCGACTGGTCGTAGCTGCCATTGCCGTTGGGCGTTTGGGACATGCCTTGGGAGAAATCGAGGCGGTAGCCGTCCGCGTGGTACTCGTCCACCCAGTACTCGAGGAAGCGCTTCGTGAATTCCTTCGTCACGCCGCTCTCGTGGTTCCAATCGAAGAACCAGTTGAGTGCGTGCGGCGCCTCGACGTTGAACCACGGGTTGTTGGGCGCGGGCGCCCCGTTCTCCCAGTACATTTTCAAGAACGGATTCGGCAGGTCGGCGTGGTTCAGGACCACGTCGAGGATGACGGCGATGCCGCGGTTGTGGCATTCGTTCACGAGCGTTTTGAACGCCTCTGGGGTGCCGTAGGCCTTGTCCAACGCGAAGTAGAACGTGGGGTTGTAGCCCCAGCTGTCGTTGCCGTTGAACTCGTTCACGGGCATGAATTCGATGGCGTTGATGCCCAAATCCTCGAGGTAGTCGAGGGTGTCCAAAATCGACTGGTACGACCGCTCCTCCGTGAAGTCGCGCACGAGGAGCTCGTAGATGAGCAGGCGCTCCTTTGCGGGGCGCTCGAAGGCGCCGTCGGTCCAGTTGAACGGGGTTTGGCCTGTCTGGAGCACGGAAACCGGCTCATTCGACGTCAACTGCGCGGGGAAGGGAATCAAATCCGGGTAAGTCGTCTCCGGAATCCACGCGTCATTCCACGGATCGAGCACCTTCTCGCTGTACGCATCGGCCACCCGCAAGTCGTCCGGCAGGATGTGGTACTGGAAGCGGTATTCCACGCCGGGGGTGAGGCCGTCGATTTCAATCCAGTAGCGGGTCGCGTCGGGCGAGCGCGTCATGAGGTAGTCCAAATCCAGTTGCCAATCGTTGAAATCGCCCACCACGAACACGAACTCTTTGTACGGCGCATACAATTGCAAGCGCACCGACGTATCGCTCAAGTACGTGATGCCGTCGAGGCTTCCCGCCGGCACGGGCGCGGTCGGCGGGGTTTCGGGCATGACGTGCACCACGGCTTCGGCACTCGTGGTGGCCCCGGTGCCAGAGGTGGCGGTCAAGTTCAACGGGAACGACCCGCTCGCTGTCGCTTCGAAGGTGTGGTTGATTTCCGTGCCAGTTGCCGTGGCCACTTCGGTGCCGCTGATGGTGAGCGATAGGTCTGCGCTTTCCGAGACCAAGCCTTGGATGTCGAGGGTTTCGCCGAGGTTGAGCAAGGCGGTGCCGTTTTCGGGGGTCAGGAAGGTCGCCGTGAACGAGCCGTCGCTGATGTCGTAGAAGATGTCGGAACCGTCGGCGTTCTTTCCTTCGAGGGCGCCGTTCACGTTCCGGAAGACCATGGCGAGCGATTCGATTTGTTCGCCGGCGTTGAGGTTGTAGTAGTCGGATAGGGTTAAGCCTCCAAAATTGAAACTGTGGATGCCGTTGCCCTCCGGGTTCATCACGGCCGTCGGATCGGCCACCCCCCAGCTCGTCTGCACGTGCTGCCAATCGCTCGGGCTGGTGCTCGCTGAGGTGATGACGCCGGTGTGGATGTAGACGGGGATGACGCCCACCAAACCGCCCGAGCCCAAATTGCTGTTGTAGTAGAGCGTCACTTGGTCGTTTTGGGTGGGGAACGCGGGTTCAGTCCAAACGATTTGGCCCAGGCCCACAAGGGCGGAGGCCAAGAAGCCGAGCGCGAAGCTGGCGGTGCGAAGGGCGTGATGCAACATGGTGGGGTGATTTTCTCGTGGCAAGTTAGCTCAAATTCATTGGTGTAACAATTACACTTACTGATTCATTGCATCAGCAGGGGCGTGCGGATGCGGCGACCGGTGGGGTGCGTCCATTCGACGAAGTAGGTACCGGGCGGAAGGTGGCCGGGAACGGTCCACGTGCCGCCTTCGAAGCGCCCGACCAGCCGGCCCGTGAGGTCGCGGACGGCAGCGCTCTGTGCGCTGGGGAGGTGGACGGCGGTGCCCGGGGTCGCGGGGTTGGGGAACACGGCGTTCGCGGCGGGGCCTGCGGTTGCGGTTCCGTTCGCTCCCTGGTTGGGGGCGTCGGGGGTGGGGGGTGGGTTGGTGGTGGCGGCGCAGGCCGT
>CAYMHW010000017.1:0-25583 GCA_964390365.1 uncultured Comamonadaceae bacterium
GGCAAGACGGTGATCATCGACTTCTCTGCAACGTGGTGCGGTCCTTGCTGGAACTACCACAACACGCACATTTTGCGTGACTTGCACGACACGTTCGGTCCGAACGGAACGAACGATTTGGTGGTCTTCTTCTTCGAAGGCGACGACTCCACCACCAACGCGGATTTGAACGGAACGGGACCCAGCACGGCTGGTGACTGGGTGACGGGCACCACTTACCCGATCGTGGACAACACGGGCGGCATCTTCGATGATTACGCTGGTGCATACTTCCCAACGATTTACACGATTTGCCCCGACGGCATCCTCGTGGAATCGGGACAAGTTTCGTTCGACGACCACGTGGCCATCGCGTTCGCTGACTGCGAAAACGACATCACGGGTGCGGCTCCCTTGGTGGACTACACCGGCGACTTCGTTGCTTGCTCTAACGGCTGGAACGCTTCGGTGGACATGACGAACTTCGGTTCTGACGACGTGACGGCTGCTACCTTCTCGGTGACGGTCGGCGGCGTGGCTCAGCCGGACGTTGAGTGGACGGGTACGCTCGCTTCAGGTGCGACGACTTCTGTCGACTGCGGCGCTTACACGGCTACGGGCGAAGTGAGCATCGAGTTGTACTCCGTGAACGGAAACGCTTGGTCTTCTGCCGCTGACTTGACGGTCGCATCGGCTACGGAAGGCACGTCCCTCATCAAGATCACGATCCTCACCGACAACTGGGGTGAAGAAACCGCGTGGGAGGTCATCGACGACATGGGCAACGTGTACGGAAGCTCTGGCTTCAACACGTACGCTGACAACACGGAGTACGTGGAGTGGGTGAGCGTTCCGAGCACGGGATGCTACTCGTTCAAGGCATACGACGCTTACGGCGACGGCATGTACGCGACCCAGTGGGGTGGCACGAACGGCGCAGTCACTGTCGAGACGTACGACGACAACTTGGAGGTGGCTTCGACCATCTGGACGTACAACGGAACGTACAACTACGCTGAAGCGGCTGCAGGCATGGAGATCACCTCGGTGAACGTGGGCGTTGAGGAGGCTTCAATCGAAGCAACCATGGACGTCTTCCCGAACCCGGTGGTGAACAACGCGACCATCGCCTTCAACATGCCGGTTGCTGGCAACGCTTCGATCACGGTGTACAACCTCATCGGTGCGCAGGTCATGAACCTCGGATTGGGCACGGTGCCTGCTGGTGAGCAGCGCCACGTCCTCGACATGAGCAACTTGGAAGCTGGTGTTTACCTGGTTTCTGTCGAAGCAGCTGGTGAACTCCACACCTTGCGCGTTACGAAGAAGTAATCGCATTGAAACGATCTGGAACCGCGCTCCTTCGGGGGCGCGGTTTTTTTTGTATCCGGTCGGAACGCAAGGGTCGCCGTATATTCGAGGTTCAGAATCGGTCGAAATGAAACTCCTTCCTTTGTTGCGCACTGGCCTGTTGGTCGTCGCTGCGGTGTCCTTGAATCGGTGTGACGTCATCGAAGACCCGGTGTTGCCTCAACCTGCGGGGTATCGGGTTGATTTGTACGGAGAACCTCCGGTTTTTGATGCGGTCAGCAGCACCGTTCAGCGGGTGCTTGTCGAGGACTTCACCGCGCACCAATGCGGCAACTGCCCCGATGCCGCTGTCATCGCCGAAGGATTGGCGACGGATGAACGGGTGGCTGTGATGGCCATTCATGCGGGGAATTTGGCCTTGACGGACGACGACCACTTCGATACGGACTGGACGACGGAAGAAGGGGATGTGTTCTGGGACCAATTGGAATTCCAAGCCAATCCCATCGGTCGCATCAACCGACTGCCCAATCCCGGGAACTTCTTCGCGCCCGCTCAGTGGGGGGATGAAACCGACGCGGCGTTGGCGATGGAGCCGGTGCTGCACCTCGATGGGGAAGCGGAATTCGTGCCGGGCAACGCCCACCTCAACGTGCACATTTACGGGCAGGCGTTTGCCGAGACGAGCAGCCCCGTCAACCTCGCGGTGCTCGTGCTCGAGTCGCACATCATCGATTACCAACTGGACTACAGTGCTGTCGGGAATCCCGTGGTACCTGATTACGAGTTCAACCACGTGTTGCGCGGATCCTTGAACGGTGCCTTGGGCTTGGGCTTTGGCGACCTCGGTGATGGCATGCAGGTCGGGGAAACCGCACTTGCGTCCTTCACGTACTCGTGGCCCGATGCGTGGGAGATTGAAAACGCCACGCTGCTCGCCGTCGCCACCGACGGAGATGGGGTCGTCTTGAACGTCCTTGAACTGCATCCCGGAGAATGAGGACCGGGCTGTTGGTGCTCGTGTTGGGGCTGGCCACGGCACTTGCCGCCCAAGAGCCGCTGCGGTTTGCAGGATCGGTGTACGCCGGAGTCAGCGCAAGCCAAATCCACGGCGATGGGGTGTCGGGCTTCGACAAGTTTGGCGTGACGGGCGGGCCGCTGCTCGAAATTTCGCGTGGGGATGTGGCGTGGGAATGGGGGCTGCTGTACACGCAGAAGGGCAGCCGCAAAGTCCCGAATCCCAAAGCCGGCGACTACTCCACCTGGCGGTACCGGTTCACCTACCTCGACGTGCCCGTGGTGCGGATTTGGCGGCCCGAATCGTGGTGGTGGTTTGGCTTGGGCGTGCAGCCGAGTTTGTTGCTGAACGCGGAGGAGGATTTCTTCAGCACGGGGTATTCGCCCCTGACCACGCCGGAGTTGAAAGGCGTGGACGTGGGCGTGCTCGGCCTTGTCGGCGTGGAATACACCGAGGCCTTGACCTTTGAATTGCGCATGAGCCAAAGCGCCGTTCCCATCTCCGAACGGCCCGATGCCCCCGTCATGCGGTGGGACAATTTCCTCATGAACATGGCCCTTCAGCTGGGACTGAAGCTTCAGTTCAATTCGAACTGAATCACTCGACTTGACCGGCAGCGTTGAAGATGCGCTCGGGCGAGCGATCGAGACCGGTGACCGCTGCGAGCCACGTGGCCCAAATGCCGTCCATCACTTCGGCGACCGCGTTTTCCAGTTCAGTCGTTTCTGAATCGAGGATTTCGGCGGCGCGGAGGGCGTTGGTGCCGAGGGCTGTGGTTTCGTCGATGCGCCCCAAGGCCGTCCAGAGGTCGTCGCTCAGACGCCGGGTGACGTGGTCGTAGCCTTGAAAGCCGCGCGGGGTCGTCCACCGTTCTTCGACGCGGTGGAGTTCGGTGCGCAGGGAGTCCGAGAGCTCGTCGAGGGTTTCGCGTTCGCCCTTCGGAAGGTGCGACCACGTGGGCTTCACGGCGTCGATCGTGGCGAGGGCGCGGGCGACTTCTTGGAGGGCCTCGTCGGCGCGGGCTGCGATGGCGTGGACGGCGCGGATTTGGGCTTGGGCGGCGGAGGCCGCTTCGGCGTCGTAGGGGACGCGCGGGTCGGGGCGCACGGTCAGGGTTGCACGGGACACGTTGGGACCGAGTTCCATGACGATTTCGTAGGTGCCGGGCAGGGCTTCGGGCCCGCTGCCGGGGACCTCATCGCTGAGTTCCCGCAAGCCACGGCGGGGCCAGTGGATGCCGTCGGTGGACAGCTCCCAGCGGGCCTGTTGCAGGCCGGGTTCGGGGTCCCATTGCATGCGGCGGATGGTGTCGCCGGAGGCGTCGAGGATGGACACGTGGAGGTCACCGGTGCCGTAGGCTGCGGCCGTATCGGGGGCGATGTAGTAGGGCCAGAGGGCTCCGCTGTTGCGGTTTTGGCCTTCCCAAATCGGATCCCCCGGAAACCGCGCACCCGCAGGACGCGCCCGCGTCACAGAAAAGGCATCCCGCGGCGCGAACGCCCGCAAACCCTCCGAGAACACGCCATTGCCCTCCGTCGCCAACGCGCGCAACGGCTGCAGGTCATCGATGACGTACGCCGCGCGGCCAAAAGTCCCAAGGATCAAATCGCCCCACTCCGGATGGATGACCAAATCCCGCACCGGCACACTCGGCAAATCGTGCGTCCAGCGCTGCCAATTCACCCCCCGGTCGAAGCTGACGTACAGCCCGCCCTCCGTGCCGAGGAACAGCAACGACTCCGCGACCGGATCCTGGGCCACGCACAGCGCATGGCCTTGTATCCCGCTGCCGTCGAGCACCAACCGTTCCCACGATTCCCCGGAATCCGTGGTCCGATAGAGGTAGGGCTGGTCGTCCCCGCGGCGGTAGTCGTTGACGACCACGTAGACCTCGCTCGGCTGGTGGGGGCTGACGTGGATTTGGGGAATCCAGGCGCCTTGGGGGAACCGCTTGATTTCGGCGGCGTGGTCGCGCCACGTGGCCCCGCCATCCGTCGTATGCTGCAACCGCCCATCGTCGGTTCCGACCCAAATCTCCTCCGCGCTCGCCGGGGCGATGCACAGGATGGTGCAGTGGTTCTCGGCTTGGGTCGCGTCGATGGTCAGGCCGCCCGAAGTGGCCTGGTGCAACTTCCCCGGGTCGTTCGTGGTCAAATCCGGGCTCAGCACCCGCCAGCTCGCCCCCCGATCGCTCGAGTGGTGCAGGAACTGCGAACCGAAGTACAGCCCGTCAGCGTCATTTGGATCCAAGCTCAGCGCCGCATTCCAAGCGAAGCGCAAGGCCACCGAATCCGGGCGCACCGGCTGGATGGACTGCGACCTCCCCGTCCGCCGGTCGATGCGGGAAATGGAGCCGCCCTGGTACATGGCGTACACCGTGTGCTCGTCCACGGGCTGCACGTCGAACCCGTCCCCGAACAGCACCTCCTGCCAATCCTCGTTCCGGATGCCGCCCTGGTGCCACACCTCGCTCGGCCCGACCCACGAACCGTTGTCCTGCATGCCCCCGTAAATGTTGTACGGCGTGGCGTTGTCCACCGCAATGTGGTAAAATTGGCCGAGCGGCAGGTTCTCCACGAAGTCCCAGGTCTTGCCCCCGTCGCGGCTGATGTTCAAGCCCCCGTCGTTCCCGTCGAGCATGAAATCGGGATCGTCGGGGTGAATGAAAAACGCGTGGTGGTCGGGGTGCACGCCGCTGTACGGCAGGATGGTTTCGAAGGTCCGCCCGCCGTCCGTGCTCTCATCGACCATGCTGTAGAGGTTGAACAGGTGGTCGGGATCGGTCGGATCGGCATGAATTTCAGCGTAGTAGAACGGGCGATTGCCCACCTCCTTGTCTTGGACCAAACCCCATTTCCGCCCGCCATCCTCCGACCGGTACAACCCCGTGCCCGACTCCGCCTCGATCAACGCGTACACGATGTCCGGATCCGCCGCGCTCATCGCCAGCCCCATCCGGCCCAACTTCCCACCCGGCAACCCCGTCTCCGCGTCCAGCCGCGTCCACGCGTCCCCCCCATCGTGCGTCACGTACAGGCCGCTGCCTGCCCCGCCGCTCGTGAAGGTCCACGGCTTGCGGTGAAAGCTCCACATCGCCACGAACAGCTTGTCCGGATTCGAGGGGTCGAGCACCAGCTCGGCCACCCCCGTCGAATCGTCCACGAACAGCACGTGATCCCAGGTCTTCCCCCCATCCGTGGTCTTGTACACCCCGCGATCCGGACCCGGAGCCCAGGCGGAACCCGTCGCCCCCACCCACACCGTCTTCGGGTCGTCCGGGTGCACGATGACCCGGTGGATGTTGCGCGTCGCCTCGAGGCCCATGCAGTCCCAGCTCGCCCCGCCGTCGATGCTCCGGTAGACCCCAAGCCCGCTCGAATGCGAGTTCCGCGGGTTTCCCTCCCCCGTCCCGACCCAAATCGCATCGGGGTTCGAAGGCGCGATCGCCACGGCCCCGATGCTCTGCGTCGGCTGCTCGTCAAAGAGCGCCTCCCAAGTCAGCCCCGCACTCTCGCTTCGCCACAACCCCCCGCTCGCCGTGCCCGCATAAATCACCTCCGGCCGATCGCGCTCCACGGCAATCGCCGTCACCCGGCCGCTCATCGTGCCCGGCCCCACGTGCCGAACGTTCATGCCCTCCAAGAAGGACTCCACGTCTTGCGCCGAAACCAGCAGGGGTGCTGCCAGGAGGGCGAGGAAAATGCGCTGCTTCATTTGGTCAGTCCAATTTGCTCAACGGCGCGCACGGGCACGGTCACGGGAATGCCCCACGCCTTGCCCGTGACGGTGCCTTCCGCGCGAAGCTCCACCTCGCCGCCCGTCAAAAAGTTCATCAATTCGTTCTTCAAAATCGCGGCAATGGCCCCCGGCTCACTCGCAACTTCGAGCGAAATCGTCGACTCCGCCTGAGCCGGCAACTCCACGGGCTCCGACAAGTCCACCTTGCCCACCCGCTGATCGCGCACGAACAGGTAAACCTCGCTGTCGAGCGCCTTGACGGGGTAGCGGTTCGGGTTGAACAACCGCACGTCCATCGTGCCGTTGAATCCCTGCAGCGTGAGCTGGCCGTCGGTCAGTCCGCTGACTTCGCGCACTTCCAATTCTTGGTAGCAACCCGTCAGGCCGACCACCACGAGCAACGCCCAGAGCCACCGCATCATTTGGCCTGGTGCAATGCCGCAAAGTGCTTGTGGAACAACGGAATGGTCTCGATGCCCTTGAAGTAATTGAAGACGCCGTAATGCTCGTTGGGCGAGTGAATCGCATCGCTGTCAAGGCCAAATCCCATCAGCACCGTCTTCAAGCCCAAGATCTGCTCGAAGCTCGCTACGATCGGAATCGACCCGCCCCCGCGGAACGGCACCGGCTTCCGCCCAAACGTCTCCTCCATCGCCGCCGACGCCGCTTGGTAAGCCACCGAATCCGTCGGCGTCACCGCGGGCTGCCCGCCGTGCATTGGCGTCACCTTGATCTTCACAGACGGAGGCGCAATGCGGTGGAAGTGATCCACGAACTTCTTCGTGATGTCCTCGGGGTCTTGGTTCGGCACGAGGCGCATCGAAATCTTCGCATACGCCTTGCTCGCGATGACGGTTTTCGCGCCATCGCCCGTGTAGCCACCCCAAATCCCGTTCACATCCAACGTCGGCCGAATGCTCATGCGCTCCGCCGGCGAGTACCCCTTCTCCCCTTCAACCGCCCCGATGTCGATGCTCCGCTTGTACTCCTCCTCGCTGAACGGCGCCTCCGCCATCGCCGCCCGCTCTTCCGCGCTCAGCTCCACCACGTCGTCGTAAAAGCCCTCCACCGTGATGCGCTGGTCTTCGTCCTTCAAGGACGCGATCAGCTCGGCGAGGATGTTGATGGGGTTCGGGGCTGCACCGCCGTAGAGGCCTGAGTGCAGGTCCCGATTGGGGCCAGTCACCTCGACCTCGACGTAGCTCAGGCCGCGCAAGCCGACCGTGATGGACGGGATGTCGTTGGCGATGATGCCGGTGTCGCTCACGAGCACGATGTCAGCCGCGAGCCGCTCTTTGTGCGCCTCGAGAAACGGCTCCAGGTGTGCGCTCCCGACTTCCTCTTCGCCCTCGATCATGAACTTGATGTTGCAAGCCAAACCGCCCGTCTGAGCCATCAACTCCAGCGCCTTCACGTGCATGAAGAATTGCCCCTTGTCATCGCAGGCCCCCCGCGCAAAAATCGCCCCCTCGGGATGCAGTGCCGTCTTCTTGATGACGGGCTCGAACGCGGGGCTTTCCCACAACTCCAGCGGGTCCGCCGGCTGCACGTCGTAGTGCCCGTAAACCAGCACGGTCGGCGCGGCCGGATCCACGAGGCGCTCCCCGTACACCACGGGATACCCTTCGGTCGGAATGATCTCCACGCCAGTCGCGCCCGCCTTCGTCAAGTGGTCCGCCACCGACTGCGCGCACCGCTGAACATCGCCGGCATACGCCGGATCCGCCGAAACCGACGGAATGCGGAGCAGGTCAAACAATTCTTCCAAGAACCGGTCGCGGTTCGCTTGCAGGTATTCGGATGCGTTCATGGGATGCAAGTTAGCCCGCACCGGATAAGAACGCTTCGCCCTCAGCGCGGCTTTTTGATCAGGTACCGGAAGGTTCGGGAATCGTTGGGCGAACGTTGGCGCTGGAGCAGGGTTTGGCCCAATTCCAACTGTGCAAGGCGATTCACCTCGCGGAACAACTGGGCCCGACGCGAACGAACGCCCTCGGGACCCAAGTGATCCGCTCCTTCTATGAACGCATCGAATTCCGGAATGGAAATGTGCTGATCCTCCCATTTCAAAATGGCCGCATAAACGGCGCTGACTGCGTCAGAAGCTTCATTGGACGTGGAGTCCTCGGCAACCGCAGGGATGTTCTTTTTCGCGCGACGGACGCCCTGGACGAAGGCAAAAGGAATGGCTGCGAGCAAGGCAAAAGACGCCCAAACCCATGGCACCGAAGCATCATCGTCCGTCCGCTCTGGAGTCGAATCCCCATCGAGTACCGATGTGGCAAAGGAGAACGCTTCATCGGGGGTTCTGTCCAACCCGTTCAAGTCCAGTGCCGCAACCGATTCATTCCCTTGCCAGGCCTCGACTCGGTCGTTGAAAACCGCAAGAGCTGTTGCGGCGGGGACGTTTTTGAGCACCTCCCAAGCGGGGTGGCCTGTAAAGGCGTGACCCTCCCACGTTCGCTTGTTCACCACCATGAGGTTCCCATTTCGAAATCCGATGATCAATTCGTTTTTGAGGTCGTAAACTTGGTCGATGTGTGAAGCAGAGGAATGGGGCTGGATGACGTGGGTTTGGGACCAACTTCCTCCGCCCGCAGGCATGGACCAGATTGACCCTGGCACCTCGGGGTTTTCCGAACTCGCCGCCCATTTGAGGCATCCGATGCTGCCATCGGAATGGCGGAAAAACATATCGCGTATGGCCGGATCCTCATCCACGATTCCCTGCGAACTCCCCACCCGCTCCCATTCGGCCCTCGACTTCATGAAGACGATGTCGTCGTAATGTTTGCGCCAGAACCCATAACCCCCGACCAAGTGCAGGTTGCCTTGGTGGAAATATGGATACGCGCCATAATTCCACCCGTGGCTCGCGCTTCGGCTCACGTTGTGAACCGAATCGGTCCCCAACGACAAAAAGCGCAAGTCACCGGCTTCCCAAAACGCGCTCAGTCCGCTGGAATCTCGATGAAAGTGCACCACCCGCAGGGTCCGGCTGTCAATTTGGTCCGCTTCGGGAATCGGTTCGCTGAACGTAATGTGGCGCACGTCCTCCAGCTCCGTCAGAAAGGCAATGGGCACCAACGTGTCCAATTCGTTTGATGCCATTCCAGCCTGAAGAAGCGATGAAAACAGCACGAAGAGAAATGGGCTCGAATTCAATGTCATCCTCAATGCTTGGGTGTCGATTCGATCAGACGTACAACGATGAAGAGAACGAAGGAGGCGCGGTTCGATGGTCCTGATCGGAACCATTCGCGGCCAAAAGCCGAATCAACCATCGATCTCGCTCAATTGAAGTTCAAATAAAAGGAAAGTCCTGTGAAATCGAAGTGTGAAAAAAGGATTCCGATGGTAAATCACCCCTGAACATTTTGGTGGACGACGGCAACTACGGCAAGTGCGCTGGGCATTTTTTGAGCAATCTATGTTTTCTGCCCCATTTATTTCGTTTTACAACGTTGAAACGCGTTATTCACGGATTTCATCGCTGATTCGAGAGAAGGACCTGATGTTGAATTCCACCGACAGCCGTGCGGATTGAGCCGGTTGGGAATGAAAACGGCTCATGTTTTGGCGGATGTTGAGCCGATTCGAGGATGGCTTCACCGGCGCATCAGGCGGGAAGGGCTGGAGTATATTTGTGCCACTCCTTATGGCACCCGATTTCAACAACACCGAGCAAGCGTTTCGCCACCTGAGTGACGCCGAGCTGCGCAAGGCCCTCTTGCTTTTCCGCACCGTGGGCAATCCAACGCTCGTGCGCCTTGGCAAGGTGCTGATGAACGTGGCGCTGGCGCTGCGCATTCCCGTGGGCTGGGCCATCAAGCCGACGGTCTACGCGCATTTCTGCGGCGGGGAGACGATTGCGGATTCGGAAGGGACCGTGGCGCAGCTGGCGCGGGGGCGGGTGCACACCATCCTCGATTACAGCGCCGAGGGGAAGGAAAGCGAGAAGGAACTCGATGCCACGCGGGACGAAATCCTCGCGGCCATTGATGCGGCCCAGGGCGATGAACGGCACGCCTTTAGCGTGTTCAAGGTCAGCGGGGTGGCGCCGACGCCGGTGTTGCGCAATCCGGGGAGTGACCCCGCGGCGTGGGAGCGCGTGAAGGCGCGGGTGGCCGCTTTGTGTGAACGGGCTGCGGAAACCGGCGGCCGGATCTTCATCGACGCGGAAGAAACGTGGTTCCAAGAAGCGATCGACGCGATCGCCGAAGAGCAGATGAGCCGGTTGAATCGGGAGCGGGCGGTCGTGTTCAATACCGTGCAGTTGTACCGGCATGATCGCTTGGCCTACCTCAAGGCGCTCACGGAACGGGCGCAGCAAGAAGGTTGGCAGCTCGGCGTGAAACTCGTGCGCGGGGCGTACATGGAAAAGGAACGGGAAAAGGCCGCCGAAGCCGGTCGCCCCTCGCCCATCCAACCCGACAAGGCTGCGAGCGACCGGGATTACGACGCCGCGCTCGCGTGGTGCGTCGAACAGGGTGTCAGCGTGTGCAGCGGGAGCCACAACGCGGCCAGCAATGCGCTGTTGTGCGAGCTGATGGAGCGGGCGGGCTTGGAGTCGGGGGATGATCGGATTTGGTTCGCGCAGTTGCTCGGGATGAGCGACCCCATCAGCTTCAACCTCGCGGCGAACGGCTACAACGTCGCGAAATACGTGCCGTATGGGCCCATCCGGGAGGCGATTCCGTACTTGATTCGGCGGGCGGAGGAGAACACGTCGGTGGCCGGCCAAACCTCGCGCGAGTTGTCCCTCCTCCGGGCCGAAGTGCAACGACGAAAAGCGAAATGAACCGGGCCGAGTTTTTCAAGGCGCTGGGGTTGGGCATCGTGTCGTGGGATGCGGCGTTGCAGCGGTTGGGGGCGTTGTTGCCGCCATCGGACCCGTTGCCTGCGTTGTTCTTCGGCCACGGGAGCCCGATGAACGCGATCGAGGAGAACGCCTTTGTGGCCGGTTGGCGGGAGCTGGCCGGGCGGCTGGAGGTCACGCCGCGCGCCGTGTTGTGCATTTCGGCGCATTGGGAAACGGTGGGGACGCGGGTGACGGCGGTGGCGCAGCCGAGGACGATCCACGATTTCGGGGGCTTTCCGAAGGCGCTGTATGACGTGCAGTATCCGGCGCCGGGGCATCCGGGCTTGGCGGAGCATTTGGCGGCGGGGCTGCCGGGGCAGGTGACGGTGGACCACGAATGGGGGCTGGATCATGGGACGTGGAGCGTGTTGCGCCACGTGTTCCCGAAGGCGGACGTGCCGGTGTTGCAGCTGAGTTTGGACCGCCGGATGGGCGCTGCGGCTCACTTCGCTTTAGGCCAAACCCTCGCCGACCTCCGCACCCGAGGCGTCCTCCTGGTGGGCTCTGGGAATTTGGTCCACAACCTCGGCCAAGTCGCCTGGAACCACCTCAACGACATCGGCTACGCCCACCACTGGGCCGCCACGGCGCGCGAACAACTCAACGGGTGGATCCTCGACGGCAACCACGCGGACCTCATCGCCGCGCCCACCCGCAGCGACCACGCGCTCAAGCTGGCCATCCCGACGGCCGAGCACTACCTGCCCCTGCTGTACGTCCTCGGCACCCAACGCCCGGGCGAATCCCTCGAGCTCTTCAACGACCACGCGGTCGCCGGCGCCATCACCATGACGTCCGTGGCCCTGGGCCTCAGGGCCTGACCACTGGGACGGATCAGCAGAGCGCCGCGATGGCGGTTCGAATGTGCTGCCAGTTCACGGGTTCGAGCATGCGCGGCATGGCCTCTTGCTCCGCGTCGTCGAAGTAGGTCAGGCTCTTGCGCACGAGGAACGCATTGCCATCCGGGTATTTGGCCTCGTAGAATCCCATCATTTGGTCCAAACTGAAGGTTAGCAACAGAAAATACAAGTCAATGAAATCTTTGCGACTCCCTCGTCCAGCTATGGCGTTCAGCTTCATGGCCGCCAAATCGCTCAGCGAAATCAACCGAATCCCTTCGATTTCATCTGGTGGAGCCAACAAGGGGTATCGGTAGTTGACCAAATCCACTTTGACTCCATGAATGGAGCTGATGCGAATGTTGGGCGACTGCTTCAAGAGAGTCATCGGACCCAATTCAGACAACGTCCTGATCACCTCCTCACCATGAACATCGCTGAATCCGAACAAGTCGACGTCAATGGAAATGCGGTGTCCAATTCTCAATGCAAGGGAAGTTCCGCCTGCCAAGCAGAATCCGTCGAACGCCGGACTGGCCATGCAGCCTCTCAGGATTTCCAAAAGTCGCTCGGAGACGGATTCGTAGTGTAGCATCGGAAGTCAGCCCGTTCGGTCTTGAAAAAATGCGCAAGGAATGCGAGGGAAACCGGGTCGAGGGACCGAATGGAAAGCGCCCAGTTCCTCAGTTGTTCCCGGTCGACGGCAGCCACAATTCGATCCCAGTCGGCTTGGACGCCGAATTCGACGATTTGGCTCAGAACATAAGGACCGTGATCTGGAAGCTTCAAGGAGCGACGGTCCACGTCCCAAAACAAGTGGGGAGAAAACTCAGCCCAATCCAATTCCGCTCGCTGCGCCATGAGGTGAAGATAATGCGCATTTGAACACCGCGTTTCGCCTCATCCCGGTTGGCGGCCTCAGGGCCTGACCACCACTCCGCGCACCACCTGCGGCCCATCGGCCGTTTCGATGCGAACGAGGAAGGCGCCCTCGGCCAACCAACGGCCAGCATCGAACCCGCCGAGCAGGTCCTGAGGAGTCAGCTCGGCGCACCGCCGGCCCGACGCGTCGAAGAGCGCGCCACTCAGCACCTCCCGTGCATCGCCCGGCTGCACCCGCACCCGCGATCCCGGCGCCACCGGGTTCGGGACGAGCGTCCACGCGCCCCCTTCCGCCACGAAGTCCGTCCAGCCCGACGCCGCCGCCTCCGCGACGACCACGGGCGTCCGGTCCGCCCCTTCATACATGTCCCGGAACGCCGCGATGTCCGGGTGCTCCTCCGAGGCGGCGAGCAAGGCACTGACCCACCGCTTCGGCACCGACTGGTAATGCAAACGCACCGCCACCTCCACGGTGCCCCGGTAGTCCCCCACCGCCACGCGGTACATCACCCGGTCCGCCCCCGTCCCCTCGGCCCCTTCAGCCGACCGATTGAAGTCCGCATCGAGCGACGCCGCCGGCCCAATCGCCACCGTGTCGTACGCCGCGTGCGACGTCCGGAACCCCCGCGGGGGCAGCCGATTGTCCTTCAGCACCGTCGCCGCCCGCTCCAGGATCGTCGTCTCCTCCCCCGCCACATCGGCAAAGGCGAACTCGTAAATCTGAACCTCCGAAGGCGACGTGATGACCTCGTGGTGCGGCTCATACGGCAGGTCCCGCCCAGCGATGCCCTCCTCCTCCGTCCAGCGCCCGCTGTGGAACAACGTGTCCCCCGACGCCGTGCGCAGCGCGAACTCCAGGAACGCCAACCGCGCCGGGTAGCCGCTCGGGAATTTGTGGCCGATTTGGTTCACGACCTCCACCTCGAACGCCACTTCCCCCGCTGGAGCCGGGAGTTGCTGGACGTTCAGCGTGGCCGTCGCCTGCTGCAAACCGCGCAGCGTCCGGGCGATGGTCGAATCGTATTGCGTCGGCGTGGCGCTCAGGCCGAGGGCCGCCGCGTTGTCCTTCATCAGCTTGAGCATGAAGGTGTTGCCGCCGACGAAATGGTGGCGGCCGAAGCGCTGCTCGAACAGCCAGTTGGGTTGCGTGGCGGCGATGGCACCGCCTGCGACGAGGGGCATGTGGCAGGTTTGGCATTGAACGCCTTCCGCATTGTAATCGGAGTTGACCCATTCCAAATACGTGGCCTGCTCAAAGAACACGTTGCCCGTCGACTCGCCCGCCAAATCCTGCGTGTGGCTGTACAGCGAATGGCAACTCGTGCACACCTCGCTCGCGCGGAAATGCTCGCCGTACGCGGGAATGAACCCGGTCTGCCCACTCATCAAGCCGTCCCAAGGGTTCTCGAATCCGCCCCACGCGACCTGCTCGGGGTTGATCGGCAGGTCGCCGTTGAAGCGGCCCGCGAGGCCGATGTTGTCGATGGTGTGGCAGCCCGTGCAGCCGACGCCGTCGAGGCCGAGGTCGTCCGCGAGCAGGTCCTCCATCGTGTAGTGCGCATCGCCGCCGGTCAGGCGCGCTTCGTGGAAGCCTTGCGGCGCGTGGCATGCGGTGCACGTGTTCTCGATTTCGTCGCGGTGGCCGGGGTTGATGAGCCCCTCGCGGGCGACCTGCGCACGCCAAAACGGATCCCGCGCGCTGTTCGCCATCATGCTGGCCTGCCAATCAAACACCGGGCTGACGGTCACTCCGTTCTCGTCCACCAGTGCGTGGCCGTTGGGGTCGGGGGCGTGGCAGTTCACGCACTTCCCCGATCCGCTGAAGAACTCTCCTTCTACCGTGCAGAGTTCGCCCATCAGCCACCGGGCGCCTTCGTTCGTTTCCTGATCGTAGCGGCGCTCGGGAACCACTGCGGCCAACAGGCCCGCAGCCGCCCCCAACACCAATACCACGCGAAGCGTACGATTCAAATGCATCCCTTGCCGGTTGAACCCTGCAAGTTACAACTCAGCCCTTGATGCCGCGCAGCACGTGCTCCTGGCCATCGCGGGTTTCGATGCGAACGAAGTACATGCCCGCGGCGATGGCCGTCAAGTCGATGCCGAGCGCGGCTTGGGTGCCGGCGAACTCATGGACAGTTTGGCCCGCTGAGTCGAGCAGCCAAGCGCGCGCCACGTCGACGCCTTCCACCCGCACCCGGTCGGACGCGGGATTGGGAACGAGGCGACAGGGGGTCGGGGCCAGCACTTCCGCGACGCCCACAGCGCTCGCGGGCCACCAGACCTTCACGACCTCCACGGGCGTGCGGTCCGCTGCATCGAACATGGCTTGGAAGTCGGCGATGGCCTCGGAGTCGTCCGCAAAACCGAACAGCTCCTCCACCCACCGGGCGGGCAAGGCGAGGTAGTGCAGGGTCACTTCGGCGGTCACCGTTCCGGTGTAACCGTCGGGGGTGATGCGGTAAGTCAGCCGGTCGGTGCCGCTGCCCTCCGTTCCGTCCGCGAACCGATTGAAGTCGGCGTCGAGCGCGGCGGCCGGGCCGAAGGCGGCGGTGTCGTAGCTCATGTGCGCCGTTGAGAATCCGGCGGGGGCGATGCGGTTGTCTTTCAGCACGGAGGCCGCGCGGTCGAGCACCGTGGAGGGCGTGCCGCTGAGGTCGGCGAAGACCATTTCGTAGACCTGGACTTGATCGTCGGTCAGGATTTCGTTCCAGTGGGGCTCGAAGGGCTCGTCGCGGCCGGCGATGCCGCCTTCGGGCGTCCAGTCGCCGCTGTGGAAGAGCTCCGCGCCGGTCGAGTCGCGCAGGATGAACTCGAGGAAGGTCAGGCGCGACGGGTAGCCGGTCGGGAACTTGTGGCCGGCCAGGTTTTCCACCTCGACTTCGAAGGCGTACTCGCCCGTGGGGGCGTCGAGGGCCGTCACGAGGAGGTTCGCTGAATGGTGCTGGAGCATGCGCTCCGTGCGGGCGATGGTCGAATCGAATTGCACCGTGGAGGCGGAGAGGTCGAGGGCCACGGCGTTGTCGCGGAGGACCTTCAGCATGAAGGCGTTGCCGCCCACGAGGTGGTGTTGACCGAGGGGATTTGCGGCGAGCCACGTGGGCCGATCGGACAAAATGGTGCCCCCGGGGAGGCGGGGCATGTGGCAGGTTTGGCATTCCACCTCATCCTCGGAATACGAGGAATTCAGCCACTCCAAATACGTCGACTGCTCGAAAAACACCCCGTCCGTCGGCTGGCCCTCCAAATCGAACGTGTGCGTGTACAGCGAATGACACGGCGCACACACCTCACTCTGCAGCATGTGCCCGCTGGCCGTCGGCGTGTAATCCACGTTCATCTGCATCGGCATGGTGACCTGCGGCGTGAAGGGGCCCCAAATCACGCGGTCCTCATTCGTCGGCAAATCCCCGTTGAACCGCCAGCGGAGCGAGTCGTCGTTGATGGTGTGGCAGCTCGTGCAGTTCACGCCGTCGAGGCCCATTTCGTCCGCCTCGAGGTCCTCGATGTTGTACAAATCATCGCCCGCCCAATGTGCCTCGTGGTGGCCAGCGGGGGCGTGGCAGCCCGTGCACACGTTGGCGATTTCGTCCACGTAGTCCGGGTTGACGAGGCCTTCGTGCGCCACTTTCGCACGCCAAAACGGATCCTTCGCGCTGTTCGCCATCATGGTCGATTGCCAATGCGTCACGACGCTCACGTCGTTGCCTTCCGCGTCCTGCATCGCGACCGGATCCGGCCCGTGGCAGAGCACGCAATTGCCCGAACCCATGTGGTGCTCGCCTTCCGCGAACGTCAAATCCGCCATCTGGAGTAGGAGCGCCTCCTGTTCCGTCTTGACCGTGTCTGCAGGATCGACGGCTCCGGCCAGCACCAGCGCACCGGCCACCAAGCCCATCGTTCCCAACCCAGCAAGTTTGCCTTTCATGCCGAGCAAGTTCGCCATGACAAACTCATGACAAAGCGACCCACGTCACGTTCCGAGGGGTGGTCGGTATCTTTGCCTCAGAAATTGACACCTCATGCGCCTGCTTTTCCTCCTGACCTTGCCCACGCTCGCGTTCGCTCAAGCGCCCACCACCATCGTCGCGGAACGGTTGATGTATGCGGATTGGCCGGTGGCCGTGCGCAGCGTTTCGCACGATCCGGACGAGACGGCCGTGCTCATCGTGGGGCACGATGGGGTCGTGCATTGGTTCGACACCGCCACGGGGGAAGAGCGGTCTGAGCCCTTCCTCGACCTCGGGGTGAACGGATTGGACATCGTGGATTACGGGGTGATGAGCGAACAAGGAGTGAACGACCTCGTGCTGGATCCGGATTTTGACAACAACGGGCTGTTCTACGTCGTGTACAACGGCTACCGGCCGGATGGCACCGGGAACCTCATTGACGAGCGGGTCGTGTGCTTCGGGACCAATGAGGAACGGACGTTTGCGGATGTGACGGTTTGGAGTGAGGTGATCGAACTCGTGCAGCCCGCCCGCGGGCACAACGGCGGCCAAGCGCACTTCGGACCGGACGGCCACTTCTACCTCTCCACGGGCGACGGGGGCGGCACCGGGACCGGCGCACCCGGCGGCAACAGCGGCGGCGACAACCACGGCCCCATCGGCAACGGCCAGAACCTCCAAACCCTGCTCGGCAAGCTCCTCCGCATCGACGTGCACGGGCTCGACCCGTACACCATTCCGGCCGACAACCCGTTCGTGGGGAACCCGGATGCGCTCGATGAGATTTGGGCCTACGGGTTCCGCAATCCGTGGCGGTGGAGCTTCGACCGGTTGACCGGGGACAAATTCATCGCCGACGTGGGCGAGGTGGATTGGGAGGAAGTGAGCATCGAGCGGGCGGACAGCCCGGGCGGGTTGAACTTTGGGTGGCGCATCATGGAAGGGCCGATGTGTTACGATCCCGTCGTGGACTGCGATCCGGACGGCGCCCTTGAGCTGCCGATTCACGCTTATCCGCACGACAACGGGTGGTGCTCGGTCATCGGGGGGTACCGGTACCGGGGCGAGGCGATTCCCACGCTGTACGGGGCGTACATCCACTCGGATGCGTGTGGGTTCAACGACCACAAGTTTTGGTCTTTGACCGAGGAAGCGGACGGCAGCTGGACCAGCGCGAAGCTCACCATCGACGTGCCTGGCGGATTCGTGCCCTGGGAAGAAGTGCGCTACGCCTTCGGCGAGGACAACGCGGGCGAACTCTACTTGTGCACGCGCCTGGCCGTCTACAAACTCAGCTACGACCCGGACAATGCGCCCTCCGGTGGGGTGGCCGAAACGGTGCGGTTCACGCCCAACCCCGCGGCGGGGGCCGTGATCTTGGATGCGGGCGATGGCATCTTGTTGGAGCGGATTCGGTTCACCGATGCGACGGGCCGGGTGGTGCACGATGCCGCACTCAACAGCCCGTCGTCGCCGTACACGTTCTACACGCACGACTTGGCGGTCGGGACGTACGTTGTGGAGGTTTGGCCGGTGGGGCAGGCGGCCCCGATTTGGGGGCGGCTTGCGGTGGTGGACCCTTGATTACGGGCAATCGCAGCCCGGAACCGCTTCGTCGACGGAGAGCATCCACCGCGTTCCTGCGCGGGTGACGGTGAAGGAGCTGACCGGACCTTCCGCCAAGCGGAATACATAGCGCTTCGGGGTCTCGCGCGGGCCGCTGGCCTTCCAGTCCACCTCCGCGGCGTAGAGCCATGCGATGGGGTCGGCGTCTTCGAGGCAGGCGATCACGCAGGCCGATTGGGCGTCTTCGTCCAGGCCTTCCATCTCGATGTCCGCGCGGAGCCGGCGTTCGGGCAGCCAGTCGCTGCAACCGCGCCAGCCGAGCAGGAGGTACGAGAGGACCGTGCCGATGAGGAGGCCGGTGCCAAAAATCAATAACCTGCGCTTGATGGTCATGCCGCGAATCTACGACCTGCGTACCTTCGGGGGGATGATTGCGACGGAAAACCTGACTTTTCAATACGCGCCGGAAACGCCGGTGTTGCGGTTCCCGGACGTGGCGTGCGCGGCCGGGGAACGGCTGTTGCTGCTGGGCGACTCGGGATGTGGCAAAACGACGTTGCTGCACTTGATGAGCGGGCTGTTGCGGCCGGCGACAGGGAACGTCACGGTGGCGGGGACTGGGCTCCATGGGCTGAATGGGCGGGAGCTCGATCGGTTCCGGGGGGCGGAGGTGGGCATCGTGTTCCAGCGGGCGCATTTCGTGCAGAGCTTGACCGTGTTGCAAAACCTGGCCTTGCCGGGCTTCCTTTCGGGGAAGGGAACGGAAGGCGGGGAAGAGCGGGCGCGTGCGATGCTCGAGCGGTTGGGGATTGGGGAGAAGGCCGACAAGCGGCCGCGGGACTTGAGCATCGGCGAGCAGCAGCGGGCCGGCATTGCGCGGGCGCTCATCCATTCGCCGTCGGTGCTGTTGGCCGATGAACCGACGAGTGCGTTGGACGATCGGTCGACGGAGCGGGTGATTGAGCTGTTGGAATCGGAGGCCGATCGCGTGGGGGCGGCGTTGGTGGTGGTGACGCACGATACGCGCCTCAAGGACCGGTATGCGAACCGGGTGACGTTGAACCCTGTTACGGAGCGGGCATGAAACTGAGCTGGATTTTCATTGCGTGGCGGAATTTGGCCTCGAAGCCGTTGAGCACCGCCCTCAGCATTGCGCTGCTCGCCTTCGGCGTGGGCATGGTCAGCCTCATGATGCTCGCGGAACACCAACTTCGCGACGCGTTTGACCGCAACATCAAGGACATCGACATGGTGCTCGGCGCGAAGGGCAGTCCGCTGCAACTCATTCTTGCGAACGTGTACCACGTGGACGCGCCCACCGGCAACATCCGGCTGGCCGATGCGCAGAAGGTGATGCGCCATCCGTACGTGGCCGAGGCGATTCCGCTTGCGTACGGGGACAACTTCCAGCGGTATCGGATCGTGGGGACGGAGCCTTCCTACATCGAGCATTACGGGGCTGAACTCGCGGATGGCCGGCTTTGGGAAACGCCTTTCGAGGTGGTCGTCGGGGCGCGGGTGGCGCGGGAAGCCGGGCTGAAGCTGGGCGACACGTTTTTCAGTTCGCACGGGTTGCTGGACGAAACCGACGTGCACACGGACAAGACCTTCACGGTGGTGGGGGTGCTGGAGGAATCGCGGAGCGTGCTCGACCAGCTGTTGTTGTGCAACGTGGAGACGGTTTGGGGGGTGCACGAGCACGAGGGGGAGGAAGTCGAGGCGGAAGTGACGGCGGTGTTGCTGAAGAAGCGGAATCCGTTGGCGGTTTTGACCTTGCCCAACCTCATTTCCGAAACGAACATGCAGATCGCCCTGCCCGCGATCGAGGTGAATCGCCTGACCCAAAACTTCGGGCTCGGGCTGGGCACCCTGCGCACCATCGCCCTGCTCATCATGGCCCTGAGCTTCGCGAGCATCTTCATTTCCGTGTACGACAGCTTGCTCGCGCGGCGGTATGAACTCGCCCTGATGCGGACGATGGGCTCCAGCGCGCGCGGCCTTTACGGCTCGCTGCTCTTGGAAGGCGGGTTGCTGAGCCTCGGGGGCGTGGTGCTGGGTGCGGTGGTCAGCCGCGTGGGCATTGCCCTGCTCGCCACCTTGGTCGAGGACAAATTCCGATACGACCTCAACGCCCTCGCCATCCTCCCGTCCGAATGGCTCCTCGCCGCCGCCGCGCTCGCGGTGGGCTTGTTGGCGGCGGCCATTCCCGGACTTCGCGCCCTGCGCCTCGACATCTCTCGGACCCTCTCTGATGCGTAACTTGCGAACCATGAAAACCCTTCGTACTTCTTCGTTGATTGGGGGCTTGCTGCTCCTCGGTGTCAGCACCTTGGACTTGAGCTCGATGTGCCATCCGTCGGAAGCTTCGGTGGCGGCGCGCGAATCGGTGTTGCGGGCGGCGGAGGACCACGCGCCGGTGATGACCGCGGCCGCAGAAGGCCAACCGAAGGAATTGACCTGGCGCACGCTCGAAGACGTGGTCTTCACGGACGTCTACATGGAATCGCTCGAGTCGTTTTACTGGAAGCCGACCTTCGGTCCCGAGGTGAAATCGGTGAGCGGCAGCCACGTGCACATCACGGGGTACATCATTCCCGTGGATTTGGACGAGGATTTCTACGTGCTGAGCCGGTATCCGTACGCGAACTGCTTCTTCTGCGGGGGCGCGGGGCCGGAATCGGTGGTGGATTTGCGCTTTGAAGGGGGCTCCAAGCGGGTATACCAAACCGATGAACGCCTCACCTTCTCCGGCACCCTCCGCCTCAACGCGGACGACATCTACCAAATGAACTACATCCTCGACGGCGCCGTCGAGTACACGCCATGACCCCAGGGATGGTGGCCATCCACCTCGCCACAGTCGTTCCCGCAGCCCTCATCGGCACCGCCTTGATGGCGATGCGCAAGGGCACAACGGTGCACCGAATCTTCGGCAAAACCTACCTCGTTCTCATGGCGTTCACCGGGGGGTGGACCCTGTTCATGCCGTCGTTCTTCCCGTTAGTTGGTGGGCACTTCGGCCCCTTGCACGCGCTGAGTGTGTTGACGATTTGGACCGTCCCCACTGCTTGGCGTGCAGCACGCCGCGGCAACATCCGCGGACACCGAAGCGCGATGATTCAATTGTACATCGGCGGCATCCTGCTTGCGGGCGGTTGGGCCGTCTTCGGGCCGGGTCGGTACTTGAATCAGCTCCTGTTCCCCTGACGTTGATCAGCGGGGCCGAACGGCGCTGAGCGTTTCAGGGGACAAGGCGGGGCGCTTCGGGCGCAACCGGCCCTTGCTGTAGCGCTCGCGGGCTTGGTGGCCTTTCCGCAACGCGGCCTGCTCCTCCTCGGACAGGTGAATGGTTTGCTGGCATTCCACCCCGCATGTTCCCTCGAACTGCTCGGCGCAAGAAGGGCACTGGATGAACAGGAGGTTGCAACCGAGGTTCACGCAGTTCGTGTGGTCGTCGCAGGGGGCGCCGCACTGGTGGCAACTCGCAACGATGTCGTCCGAAATGCGCTCGGCCATCCGCTCGTCAAACACGAAGTTCTTGCCGATGTAGAGGTTTTCGAGCCCTTGTTCGCGGACTTGGCGGGTGTACTCGATGATGCCGCCGTTGAGCTGGTGGACGTTGGGGAAGCCGCGGTGCTTGAGCCACGCCGAGGCCTTTTCGCACCGGATTCCGCCGGTGCAGTACATGACGATGTTGCGGTCGTTTTGGCCTTCCAGCATGTGTTCCACCTGCTCAATCTCCTCGCGGAACGTGTCCACATCGGGCAAAATCGCGCCCTTGAAGTGGCCCACCTCGCTCTCGTAATGATTGCGCATGTCGATCAAAATCGTGTCCTCCCGCTGGATCATCTCGTTGAACTCCGGGGCATTGAGGTGCACGCCGCAATCGCGCACGTCGAAGGTCTCGTCGTCCAAGCCGTCGGCCACGATCTTCGGGCGGACCTTGATGATGAGCTTGAAAAACGACTTGCCCTCGTCGACCGCGAGGTTGAGGCGGATGCCTTCGAGGAAGTCGATGCTGTAGAGGTGGGTGCAGAAGGCGTCGAACTGCTCCGTCGGAACAGAGATTTGGGCGTTGACGCCTTCGTGGGCGACGTACGTCCGGCCGAGGATGTCCATGGACTCCCAGTGGAGGAACAAGTAGTCGCGGAAGAATTGCGGATTCTCGATGCGGGCGTATTGGTAGAACGAAACGGTCGTCCGTTCACGCTGTTCGTCGCGCATGCGTTGAATCAACACCTTCCGATCGACCAGGTTGCGCAATTCGTGCTTCATGCGATTTCAGGTCACAGGCCTCCGGCGCGGAGGGTCGTTCGGGAAAATTGAGTTTCGAAGATACGCCAAACCCCACAGCCCCAACCTGATTCAGTCCCTCCCCCACTTCGATGTGAATAACCGACCCCGTTTTGACGATTTTTCGCTTGGCAAACGGTACGAAAGGTGCGACATTCGAGTTGATGCAATGTCCATCTTTAAAACTGATTTGCCATGCTGGAATTTTGTAAGCGGGTGCTGTCGAAAGTGAGTTTCGACCGGCAACTTTTTGCAAAGGAGTTGAAGAAGAGCACGCGGTGGCTGAAAGGCGATGAGCTGCGGGCGCTTCGAGATTGGTGCCTTGGGCAATATGGGGGACGCTACGGCGACCTCATTCACGAAACGTTTAACCCTTTGGCCCTCGTTTGAGGGCCTTTTTTTATGCCTTAGATTCGGGCGCAATCCACCTGAGGTTGCGCATCATGCCTTCCCACCCCGTGCGCCAAAGCGGGCTGTCCCGAAAGTGCTCCCGAAACGATTCGCGCGTCATTTCCTCCCAATCCTTCCGTCCCCACGTGAGCAAGTCGGGCGAGGGCTCGAATCGCGGCTCGTCGTGGCGCTTCGCGTGTCGGTTCCAGGGACAAACCTCCTGGCAGATGTCGCACCCAAACACCCAGTTGCCATGGGCGGCCGGCGCGGGCTCGGGAATTTCGCCCTTGAGCTCAATCGTGAAGTAGCTGATGCACCGCGAGCCGTCAACCACTTGCGGCTGGATGATGGCCCCGGTGGGACACGCGTCAATGCACTTCCGGCAGGTTCCACAATGGTCCACCGCAGGCGCGTCGGGCTCCAACTCGAGGTCGAGCATGAGCTCCCCGATGAAAAAGTAGCTCCCCATCCGCTTGTTCAGGAGGAGGCTGTTCTTGCCCGTCCACCCCAGGCCTGCGCGCTCCGCCCACTGCCGCTCCATCACCGGCGCGGAATCGAGGTATACCCGACCTTGCACCTCGCCCCAACGCGCCTGAAACCGCTTGAGCAGTTCCTTGAGCTTCCACTTGACGACGTAGTGGTAGTCTTCACCCAGGGCGTAGGAAGCCACCCGCGGAGCGTCCGGATCGGCCGGAGTGGCGGGGTTGTGGTAATTGAACAAGAGGCTGACCACGGTCTTCGTGCCCGGCAGCAGCAAGGTCGGGTCGAGCCGCTTGTCGAAATTGCGTTCGAGGTAGCTCATTTCGCCCGCGTGGCCCGCTTTGAGCCACGCCTCGAGGCGTTCGGCCTCGTCATCCAGCCGTTGGGCCTTGGCGAAGCCGATGGCCGCAAATCCGAGCGCTTTCGCTTCCTCGCGCAACCACGTTCGCTGCTCCGCCTGTTGCCAAGCTGTGCGGCCCATGGTCAGGAGTCGAAGAGGGTACCGGTTTGGGCTTGCGGGGTGCGGCCCAAGTGGCGCCAGGCCTCCTCGGTCGCTTGCCGGCCTCGGGCGGTGCGCATGATGAGGCCCTCTTGGATCAAATACGGCTCGTACACCTCCTCCAACGTGCCGGTGTTCTCCCCGATGGCCGTGGCGATGGTGCCGATGCCCACGGGGCCGCCTTTGAATTTGTCGATGAGGACACTGAGGATGCGGTTGTCCATTTCGTCGAGGCCACGCTTGTCCACGTTGAGGGCGTCCAAGGCCAACGCCGTAATGGCCGGCGTGATCGTGCCGTCGCCTTTGACTTCGGCGAAGTCCCGGACGCGGCGCAGCAGCGCATTGGCAATCCGCGGGGTGCCCCGGCTTCGCGATGCGATCTCCCGGGCTGCTGACGCTTCGCAGGGGATGCCCAACAGCCGCGCACTCCGCTCGATGATGGTTTGCAGCGTCTCGGCATCGTAATACTGCAACCGCAAGTTGATGCCAAACCGCGCACGCAGTGGCGCCGTGAGCAATCCCGATCGGGTCGTTGCGCCCACCAAGGTGAACGGCTCGAGGTCGATTTGGACGGTTCGGGCATTGGGCCCGGCATCGATGACGAGGTCGATCCGGAAGTCCTCCATCGCACTGTAGAGGTACTCCTCCACGACCGGGCTCAACCGGTGAATTTCGTCAATGAACAGGACGTCGTGCGCTTCCAAGTTGGTGAGCAACCCCGCGAGATCACCCGGTTTGTCGAGCACCGGCCCCGAAGTCGTCCGAATGTTCACCGCCATCTCATTGGCCACGATGTTCGCGAGCGTTGTCTTGCCCAAACCCGGAGGGCCATGGAACAACACGTGGTCCAATGCCTCCCCCCGCTGCCGGGCAGCCCGCACGAACACCTCAAGGTTCTCCATCGCGGCCGGCTGGCCCGTGAAATCCCCGAAGCGCGCGGGCCGCAGCACGCGTTCCAACTCCCCATCCGAGGCCCGCTCGGCCTCGCCCCGCAAATCAAAGTCCTCGTGGCTCATGGCACCAAGATACGCCGTGAACATCAGTGTTGAATGAAAAAGCAAGACCCGGGCGCGGTGCCCAGGTCTTGCTCAATGGGGTGTCGAATGACCTCAATGGATCTCCTCACCCGGAATGGCCGGGGTGATCTGAGAAACGAAGTCCTCCTCGTGGGCAGGATTCGAGTAGTCGTAAGCCCAGCGGTGAACCTCCGGCAACGCACCCGGCCAGTTGCCGTGGACGTGCTCGACTGGCGTCGTCCACTCGAGGGTGTTGGAGCGCCAAGGGTTTTGGACTGCGACTTGACCGCGGAAGATGCTGTAGAAGAAGTTGAACAGGAAGAACAACTGGCCCAACGCACCCACGATGGCGAAGACCGAAATCATCGGCTGCAAGTCCATCACAAAATCGAGGTATTCAAACGCCGAGTAATCGTAGTAACGACGCGGCGCACCCGCGATGCCGACAAAGTGCATCGGGAAGAAGACGCCATAGCCGGAAATGATCGTGATCCAGAAGTGGACGAATCCGAGCTTCGTGTTCATCATGCGACCGAACATCTTCGGGAACCAGTGGTACACCCCGGCCAACATGCCGAAGATGGCCGACATGCCCATCACGATGTGGAAGTGGGCGACCACGAAATACGTGTCGTGCACGCTGACGTCCAACGCGGAGTCAGCGAGGATGATGCCCGTCAAGCCGCCCGTCACGAACGTGCTGACCAAGCCCACGCTGAACAACATCGCCGGCGTGAAGCGCAAGTTGCCCTTCCACA
>CAYMHW010000017.1:25683-31470 GCA_964390365.1 uncultured Comamonadaceae bacterium
CCGAGGAACCAGAACAAGTGCTGGTACAAAATCGGGCTACCCCCCGTCACGTCCAGGGCCTCACCGCCGATGAAGATGTCGCTCAAGTAGAACGCCGTTCCCATCGTCCGGTCCATCAACAACAACACCACGGCCGAAACCAACACCGGGAAGCTCAACACCCCGAGCACCGCCGTGATGAAAAACGCCCAAATCGTCAACGGCAACCGGGTCATCTTCATGCCCTTCGTCCGCAGGTTGATGATGGTCACGATGTAGTTCAAACCGCCCAAGAGCGACGACACCACGAACAGGACCATGGAGATCAACCACAACGTCATGCCCATGCCAGATCCCGGCATCGCCTGAGGCAACGCGCTCAACGGCGGGTACACCGTCCAACCGCCTGAAGCTGCACCGCCCTCCACAAACAGGGAGAAGATCATGATGACGCTCGATACGAAGAAGAACCAGTAGCTCAACATGTTGAGGAAACCACTCGCCATGTCGCGCGCACCGATTTGCAACGGAATGAGCAGGTTCGAGAACGTTCCCGACAACCCACCCGTCAACACAAAGAAGACCATGATGGTTCCGTGGATCGTGACCAAGGCCAAGTAGGCGTTCCGGTCAAGCACCCCGTCCGGAGCCCATTTGCCCAAGAACGTTTCCAGGATGGCGAAACTTTCGCCCGGCCAGCCCAACTGCAACCGGAAGAAGATGGACAACATGACCGCCACAATTCCCATGAACACCGCGGTGATCAGGAATTGCTTCGAAATCATTTTGTGGTCCTGCGAGAAGATGAACTTCGAAACGAAGGACTCTTCGTGGTGATGTGCGTGATCAGCCATGATTACAACGATGCAGTGGTTTGTTCATTGATGACTTCGACGTCCGCCGTCTCAGCGGGGACTTCCTCTGAATCCTCTTTGACGAGGTATTCCTTCTGTTCCTTGATCCAAGCGTCGTACTCCTCTTGGGTCTCGATGACGATCTTCATCTCCATGTTGAAGTGCGCCGCCCCGCAGACCTTGTTGCACAACAACACGTAGTCGAAGTTCTCGTCTCCGGTGATGTAGCGCATGCTGTCGGTCGTGATGGTCGGCGTCATCTTGAAGCGCGTCGGAACGCCCGGTACCGTGTTCATTTGAGCACGGAACTGCGGCATGTAAGCCGAGTGAATCACGTCACGGGAGCGGAACACAAATTCCACTTCCCGGCCGACGGGCAGGTGGAACTCGCCCTTGACGATTTGGTCGTCGTTGCCAGCGGACCAAGCGCTCAACCCTCCATCGTAGCTGAACTCAGAGATTTCCATGAGGCGCTGGCGGTGGCGCTTGAGGCGATTGAGTTTGTCCTCCTTCGCTTCGTAAGCCGCTTCGGTCAAAATGGTCAGCGAGGACTCGTCCGCGAGCAAGGCTTCGATTTCGTGCAACCGCTCCTCGACCGCAGCGTGATCCACCCCGTGGCCGTGGTCCGCATGCCCATCGTGGCCGTGGTGGTCGCCACCGTGCAACAGGGCTTCAAGCTCACGCTGCTCCGCGATGAGGTGACCCCGCTCGTGGTTCAACTCCTTTTCCAATTTGGCAATGCCCGCCTCCACTTCTTCCATCGAAGCAGCCAGCCCTTCTGCCGTAACCAAGCCCAACGGGTTGGTGGGCGTGATGAGGTTGTAGTTCGACAAACCGAACTCCCCGTCGTTGCCGGGGTAGCGCGCCGTCCAGTCGAATTGCTTCGAGTAAATTTCAACGCGGAGGGCATCCTCGGCGGGCGCTCCGGTCATTTGGTTCCAGGTCGACAATCCGTACGCGATGATGACCGCCAACACGATTGACGGAATGACCGTCCAGATCAATTCCAACCGGTTGTCGTGCGCGAAGAAACGCGCCTTGCGGTCTGGGCGGTAGTAGTATTTGGCCGAAAACCAGAACAGCAGCGTGTTGACCAAGAAGAACACCGCGAAAATGATGGCCAAATTGAAGCCCATCAACGTATCCACGGCTTCCCCGTGCAACGATGCAGACGGCAACGCATAATCGCCATAACGCACCACCAGCCAAATCACCGAAGCATAAAACAACACCATGAAGGCGAGGAACAACCCGCCGTTCAAGCGGTTGTCCGCCTCCGAAATGTCCTCTTCACGGCGAGACCGCAACGAGGAAGTCAATTGGTACACCTTCGCCAGCTGCACGATGGCAACCAACCCGATGACAACGACAAGTAAGATGAGGAGTTTCATGAGAATGAGGTTCTTTCCTGATCAGTGGTGCAAATCTTTCGATTCCTGAAGCATGGGGTGGTTCACCGGGATGAGCGGTGCCTTCGACAGCGCCGTCAACACGCGGTTCATGAACAAACCCAGGAAGCCCAAGAACAGACCGACTTCGAACAATCCAAACACGTTGTGGTCGAACATGGTTCCCGGAATCACCATTAAATATACGTCAGCGAAGTGCCCGACGAAAATGAGGAAGGCAACGGGCAACACGAACTTCACGTTCCGCTTGGCATCGCGCGCAATCAGCATGTAGAAAGGTACTGCGAAGTTCACGAAGAAGGTGATGATGAACGGCCACTTGTAGTCCGTAAAGAAGCGTTGTGTGTAGTAAGTCACCTCCTCGGGGATGTTCGAGTACCAAATGAGCAAGAATTGGCTCACCCACAGGTAGCTCCACAACATCGAGATGGCGAACATCCACTTGCTGATGTCGTGCATGTGGCTTTCGTTGACTTCTGCGAAGTAGCCTTTGGTCCGAAGCCAAATCAGCATCACGTTCGCGAAAATCAACAAGCTCACCCACATGCCCGAGAACACGTACCATCCGTAGAGGGTCGAGAACCAGTGCGTGTCAATCGACATCAACCAGTCCCAAGACAACGTCGAGCTGAACACCGCAAAAAACACGAGGAACAAGGCGCTCCGGCGGAACTGCTTGTAGTGCAAATCCAAGCTCGGCGCTTGGTCCTCCTGCAAGGACCACCGACGGAACAACGTCGCGAAAATCAAGAACGTCGCGATGTAGGCAATCGTCCGGAACCAGTAAAACGCTGGCGCGAAGTACGCCCCCTTGTGCGCAATGAGGTGGTCGTAGTTCGGGTTCGCAACGGCACCTGCTTCCATGGTGTCCACGTAATTCACGTGGTCCCCTTCCACCACCATGTACTCATGGTACAAGCTGGAATCCATCCAGTGGTAGAGGTGGTGGGCATGGAATTGGCCGGCCAACAAGATGAACAGCATGACGCCGGCACCGATGGGCAAGAACTTGAAAATTGCTTCCCAAATCCGCTTCAAGATGGCCGACCACGCCGCTTCCACCGCGTAGTTCAAGGCATAAAAGAACAGCGCCGCCAAGGAAATCGAGAACCAAAAGAACCCGTTGACCAACAAGTTCGCCCACCAACGCTGGTGGTGGTCGGTGCCGTCCGTGAGGTAGCCGCCGATGAGCGCTACCACTCCGATTGCCATCAATGCGAGGGAAATCGTTTTTGCTCGTCCTTCGAATTTGAATTCCATATCAGCTGTTCATTGCCATGTCCCCAGCCGCAGCCGGGACCGATTCAACTGCATTGCCTGCCTCATCGAACTCGGGCATCGTCCCGCCGTTCTGAAGCACCTTGATGTACTCAATGACCAACCACCGATCGCGCTGATCGAGCTGAGAAGCGTGCGAGCCCATCAAACCCTTACCGTACGTCAAGGTGTGGTACATGTTCCCCACCGGCAGGTCCTTCAACTTGCCGCTGTATGACGGAATGCCTTGAATGTGACCGTTGCGCGACAACGCACCGTCACCCTCGCCCTTCTCCCCGTGGCACTGCGTGCACATTTGGGTGTAAATGGCCTTGCCTTCTTCGATGTGTGCCTTCGTCGTAGCCAACGGAGACGACAACTCCAACCCTGCGGCAGCATAGCCTTCGGGCGTGTTCGGGTACGGGTAAGGCATCACAAACGCCTTGGCATCCGGCTGGAACGGAATGGTGCCCTTCACCGGCTTCCGCGCCGACTGCACCAACCGCTGTTCCGCCTGCTCCGCCCAACCGAACGCATACTCGTCCATGCCGTAGTCGACATAGGCCTCAATCGCCGCAGAGCGGTACATGTCCGGCATGTACTCCAACCCTGGGCTGTTGGGGTCGGTCACGCAGCCCGAAAGGACCACCAACCCCGTCAACGCTGCAATCGGCAGCAACTGCTTCGAATGCGTCTTCATCACTTGTATTCTTTGATGCTGAGCTCAACGAGTGGCGTCTCCTTGATGAAGGATTCCATTTCGTCTGCCGCCAGGTGATTGTCCTCGGTGGTGATCTCCATGACAAACATGTTGTCCGTCGTGCGGGGATCCGGGTTCGAAGCCGGCATGCCCGGCAGCGTTCCGTTCCGCAGCAAGTAGGTGATGGCCATGCCATGAGCAGCACACAACACGCTGAACTCGAACGTCACGGGAATGAACGCCGGCAAGTTCTCAATCAACGAGAAGCTCGGCTTGCCCCCGATGTTCATCGGCCAGTCGCTGATCATGAAGTACCACATGCCCAAGAGCGCGAGCGTCGTGCCCGTCGTTGCGTACATGAACGACGCAATGGCGAGGCGCGTCCGCTTCACTCCAATGATGGGGTCGATGCCGTGAATGGGGAACGGAGAGAAGACATCCTTCACGCGGATGCCCTTAGCGACGAGCTGAGAGGCCGCGCCTTTCAGGGTATCGTCGTCGTCGTACATGACATGGAAAACCTTGTTCATGGCGTCAGCAATCAGTGGTTGTCGTGTTGTTTCTTGTAAGCTTCACCGCTCGACTTGAGGATGGTCTTCAATTCGTTCAAGGCCAAAACCGGGAAGAACCGAGCAAAGGCCAAGAACAGCGTAAAGAAGATCCCCAACGTTCCGATGAAGATGCCCACGTCCATGCTCGACGGGTGGAACTCACCCCAGCTGGACGGATCGTAATCCCGGTGAATCGACGTCACGATGATCACGTAACGCTCGAACCACATGCCGATGTTCACCACGATGGACAGGATGAACGTCGCGATGAGGCTGCGGCGGATTTTCTTGAACCAAAACAGCTGCGGGCTGATCACGTTGCACGTCATCATGATCCAGTAGCTCCAGCTGTACGGTCCCGAGAAGCGGTTGATGAACGCGTAGCTCTCGTACTCCACGCCGCTGTACCAGCTGATGAACAGCTCGGTCAGGTACGCCACACCGACGATGGAACCCGTCACGATGATGACGATGTTCATGTACTCGACGTGCTTGACGTGGATGTAATTCTCGAGCTTCATCCCCTTCCGCATGATGAGGAGCAGCGTCTGCACCATGGCAAAGCCGGAGAAGACGGCCCCGGACACGAAGTACGGAGGGAAGATCGTGGTGTGCCATCCCGGGATGACCGAGGTCGCAAAGTCCATCGATACGATGGAGTGCACCGAGAATACGAGGGGGGTCGCGATGCCGGCGAGGACGAGGCTGACCTCTTCGAAGCGGGTCCAGTGTTTGGCCCGACCACTCCATCCGAACGCGAGGATGCCGTAAATCTTCTTCGGCAAAGGCTTCACCATCCGATCGCGGATCGTCGCGAAATCCGGGATGAGGCCGATGTACCAGAACACGAGCGACACCGAGAAGTACGTCGAAATGGCGAACACGTCCCACAACAGCGGCGAGTTGAAGTTCACCCACAACGAACCGAATTGGTTCGGCAGCGGCAACACCCAGTAGCTGACCCAAATCCGGCCCATGTGGATGCCCGGGAAGGTCGCCGCCATGATGACCGCGAAAATCGTCATCGCCTCCGCAGA
>CAYMHW010000018.1:0-30711 GCA_964390365.1 uncultured Comamonadaceae bacterium
ACCTCCCAGGGTTCGTCGCATCCGGTTTGGTCCACCAGCGACTGCAACGTCGCATCGATGTACTCGGCTTCATTCAAACACGGGATGACAACTGAAATCATGCGGCGCAAAGGTACTCACTCCTCCCCGACCAATCGCCGCAACTGGTGACGGTGGTGGGTGATGTGATCGGCGATGAAGGTGCCCGTGACGGCGAGGCCCATTCGGCCTGCGAGCGGGTGCTGGAAGACTTGGACGTCCCACCAGTTGAGCGGCAGCCCGGCGAGGAACGCGCGGCCACGGGACTGAACGGCCCGCCAGCGCGCCATCAAAGCCTCGAATTCCTCGAAGCTCTCGACAGGCCGGGGTTCGGGCAGGCCCGCAGGCATCGCGTATTGCTCGGTGCTTCGGAGGCGCGCACTCAGGGTCGCAGCGCGAACGGTCGCTTCTTCATCGATGGCGGGCAAACCGTCGGCCCCGCCCTTGCAGGTGCTCGCCACGAACCGATACGTCGCCTCCTCCGAGGCCACGAGGTGATCCGTGATCGCGCCGGCACGCCACGCCTCCGATGCGCCCAGAATCCGGTCGACAGGAAGCGCGCGAACCGCCGCCTCCCAATCGTTCACGGCGCTGGGCAGGTCCCGATACATTTCCCATGCGCCGACCGGAAGGCCCGGACGGTGCATTTGGACATGGGGCAAATCGTCCTCCAAATAAGGCTCCGAACTCACCTCGAAACCGAGCGACCGATAAAAGTCCTCCAAATAAGTCTGCGCCGAAATCCGGACGCCCGCCGTCGGCCACCGATCGAGGCAGCACGCCAGCGCCTCGCCCATCAAGCGCCGGCCGACTCCGCCGAGCCGATGCGACGCCTTCACCACGACGCGGCCGATGCTGGGCTCGGCGTAACTCACACCCGGTGGGAGCACCCGCGCGGTCGCCACGCACTCCCCGGCGTCGTAGCCCAGCACGTGCCACGCCGCTTCGTCCTTTCCGTCGAGGTCCTGGTACACGCAATCCTGTTCCACCACGAACACCTCCGAACGCAATTGCAGCAGGCCGTACAGCGCATCCCGATCGAGCTCCGACCAGGCGTAAGTTTTCCATTCCATGCGCCGAAGTTAGCGAAGCATCCGTGCGTATTTTCGGGCCATGCAAGTATCGAATGCGCTCTCGGTGGAGGGGTTGACGAAGCGCTTTGGCGAGCGCCTGTTGTTCGAGGGGATCACCTTCGGCTTGAGTCAAGGCCAAAAAGCCGCCCTCGTGGCCCGCAACGGCACCGGAAAATCCACCTTGCTCGGCGCGCTCACCGGAAGGGAGCCCGCGGACGAAGGCACCGTGAGCTTCGAGGCCGGCATCCGCTGGGCCCTGCTCGATCAGGATCCCGGCCTCGACCCCGACCAGACCATCCTCGACAACCTGTACGCCGGCGACAACGAAGCGGTGCGCGCCTTGCACGCGTACGAGTCGGCCGTGGCGCAGGGGCTCGAAGGCGACGCCCTGCAGCGCGCGTACGATGCGATGGACCGGTTCGGCGGCTGGGATTTCGAGGCGCGGGCGCGGGAGGTGCTCGGGCGGCTGAACTTGCACGACCTCGAGCGGCGCGTGGGCACGCTGAGCGGCGGGGAACAGCGGCGGATTGCCTTGGCGAAGGTGCTCATTGAGGAGCCGGACTTGTTGTTTTTGGACGAGCCGACGAACCACTTGGATTTGGAGATGATCGCTTGGCTCGAGCGGCATTTGGCCCAAAGCAACACCACCCTCCTGATGGTGACGCACGATCGCTACTTCCTTGAAAACGTGTGCGACAGCATCTACGAACTGGACGACCAAACCCTCTACCTCTACAAGGGCAACTACAGCTATTTCCTCGAAAAACGCGCCGAACGGCAGGAAAACGCCCTCGCCCAACGCGACCGAGCGCGTCGGACGATGCGGCGCGAACTCGAATGGATGCGGCAGACGCCGGCCGCCCGCACGGGCAAATCGAAAGCCCGCATCGACGCGTTCTACGACCTGAAAGCGAAGGCCCGGGTGCGGCTGGAAGAAGACCCGATGCACATCGCGTTGAATCCCGCGCGCATGGGCGGAAAGCTCGTCGAGTTCCACAAAGTCGGTCACGGCTTCGGCGACCGGGAACTGTTCAGCGGCGTGAACCACCACTTCAAAAAGAGCGAACGCCTCGGCATCGTCGGGGCCAACGGTGCCGGCAAGTCCACCCTCCTCGACCTGCTCGTCGGCCTCGAAACACCCCGCAACGGCAAGGTGGTCATCGGCGAAACCGTGGTCTTCGGCCACTACAGCCAACACGGCGCCGACTTCCCCGACGGGCTGAAAGTCATCGACGCCGTGCGCGAAATCGCCGAGTTCATGCCGCTGCAGAAGGGCCAAAAACTTTCGGCCGTTCAGCTCCTCGAGCGGTTCCTCTTTCCCCGCCCCATGCACCACATGCAGATTTCGGTGCTGAGCGGTGGCGAGAAAAAGCGGCTCCACCTCCTCCAGGTGCTGATGCGGAACCCGAATTTCCTCATCCTCGATGAGCCCACGAACGACCTCGACATCTTCACGCTGCAGGTGCTCGAGGAGTTCCTGCTCGACTTCCCGGGCTGCCTCATCATCGTGTCGCACGACCGGTATTTCATGGATCGGCTCGTGGAGCACATTTGGGTGCTCGGAGAGGATGGCCAAACCACGATCCGCGACTACCCCGGCAACTACACCCAATACCGACTCGCCCGCGAAGAAGCCCTGCGCGACGCCCAACGCGCCGCCGCCGCCACCACCAAGCCCGCAGCCGCTTCAGCCCCAGAAGTCAAAAACGACTACTCCCAGCGCCTGAGCTACAAAGAGAAATTCGAGTTCGAACAGCTCCCCGACCGCATCGAGGCCCTCGAAACCGAAAAGCTCGGACTCACCGCCCAGCTCGAATCCACGAACGATCACGAACGCATCCTGGAAATCAGTGCGCGCCTCACGGAAGTGGTCGCCGACTTGGACGAGGCCGAAATGCGCTGGCTCGAGTTGTCCGAGCGCGCAGAATGATCACTGCTGGTCGAAGTCGACCACGTAGGGACCGGGACCTTTCGGATGGGATTGGCAGGTGAGGATGAACCCCTGCTCCACTTCGCTCGGTTCGAGCGCGTAATTGATGTCCATGTCCGCCCTGCCAGAGGTCATCTTCGCGCGGCAGGTGCAACACACGCCACCCAAGCAGCTGTACGGCGCATCGAGTCCTGCGTCCAGCGCAGCATCGAGGATGCTCTTGTTGCCACTGAGTTCTACCGTGGTGGTGATGCCGTCGAGGACGATGGCCACTTGCTGCACCCCGTCAGCCGCATCGGTTCCCTCGGTGGACTTTTCCGCCTTGGCGGCGCCTGAAGTGGTAAACAGTTCGAAGTGGACGCGATCGCTCGGTAACCCTGCACCTTGCAGGACATCCCGGCAATCGAGGATCATGGACTCCGGTCCGCAGAGGTACACGCCGTCCACGGTGTCGACCTCCAGCACCCCCGCATCGATGAGGGCTTTGCAGCGTGCTGCATCCAAGCGACCATGGAAAAGCTCCGCATCCACCGGTTCGCGCGTCAGCAAATGGAACAAGCGGAACCGCTCAAGGAATTCGTCTTTGAGGTCTTGCAACGCCTCCTTGAACATGATGCTCGCCGAGGTTTTGTTCACGTAGAAGAGCGTGAAGGTGGACTGGGGCTCGTTGAAGAGGATGTGGCGGATTTGGCTCAAAATCGGCGTGATGCCCGAGCCCGCAGCCATGCCCACAAACGACCGCTTCAACGACGCGTCCGCCTCCAACACGAAACGGCCTTGCGGCGGCATGCCTTGCACCACGTCCCCCACCTTCAACGCGCGGTTCGCAAACGTCGAGAACCGGCCTTCCGGCACCTCCTTCACCGCCACGCGCAACTCACCGTCTTCCGGAGCCGCGCACAGGCTGTAGCTCCGACGAACCGACTCGCCACCGATTTCGTGCTCCAGGGTCAAGTACTGGCCCGCGCGGAAGGCAAAATCGGCCGCCGCGTCTGCAGGAGCTTGGAATCGAATGGAAACGCTGTCCGCGGTCTCCCGACGGATTTCCGTCACTTCGAGGGGGTAGAATCGTGTCATCGGGCGCAAATTTAGCGCACAGCCCGCGAGCCCCAAGCCGATTTGCATCAGAACCAACCGGCAGGTCAGGTTGTATCTTTGACACCATGAACATGAACGAGCGCTTTGAAGCCTACATCGCCTCCGACGCGAAAATCGAGCCGAAGGACTGGATGCCCGATGCGTACCGGAAGACGTTGATCCGTCAAATCAGCCAACACGCCCACAGCGAAGTGGTCGGCATGTTGCCCGAGGGGAATTGGGTCACGCGAGCCCCGAGTTTGCTGCGCAAGTCCATCTTGCTTGCGAAGGTGCAGGACGAGGCGGGGCACGGGTTGTACCTGTATTCGGCGTGCGAGACCTTGGGCGTGTCGCGCGACGATTTGATCGACGATTTGCACAGCGGCAAGGCCAAATACAGCTCCATCTTCAACTACCCCGCCACCAGCTGGGCCGACATGGGCACGGTGGGATGGCTCGTGGACGGCGCCGCCATCATGAACCAAGTCCCCCTGTGCAAGACGAGCTACGGCCCCTACGCCCGCGCCATGGTCCGCGTCTGTAAGGAAGAGTCGTTCCACCAGCGGCAGGGCTTCCAAATCTTGCTCGCCCTGTGCAACGGAACCGAAGCCCAAAAGGCCATGGCACAGGAATCCCTGAACCGGTGGTGGTGGCCTGCGTTGATGATGTTCGGGCCCCGCGACGCCGACTCCCAACACACGGAGGAGTCCATGCGGTGGCGCATCAAGCGGTTCACCAACGACGAACTCCGCCAAAAATTCGTGGACATGACCGTGCCCCAAGCCGAGCTCCTCGGTTTGACCATCCCCGATCCCGAGTTGAAGTGGAACGAGGAGCGCGGGCACTACGACTTCGGCGAAATCGACTGGAACGAATTCCACCACGTCATCCGCGGAAACGGTCCCTGCAACCGCGAACGCATCGAAGCGCGACGCAAAGCCCACGATGAAGGAGCTTGGGTGCGCGAAGCCGCCACCGCCTACGCGAAGAAACACGCGCGCACCGACGCGTCCTCAACCCACGCCGCATGAGCGATCGCACCACTTGGCCCCTTTGGGAAGTCTTCGTTCGAAGCCGTCAAGGCCTGAGTCACCGCCACGTCGGGAGCCTGCACGCGCCCGATGCTGAAATGGCCGTCCAAAACGCCCGCGACGTCTACACGCGCCGGCAGGAAGGCGTGAGCATTTGGGTGCTCCCGGCATCAGCCATCACCGCGTCGTCGCCCGCGGACAAGGACTGCTTATTCGAACCGGCCAACGACAAGGTGTACCGCCACCCGACGTTCTACGACCTGCCGGACGAAGTGAAGAACATGTGATGGCGGATTCAGCTCACCTCACCTACATGCTGCGCCTCGCCGACGATGCCGTGGTCAATGGCCAGCGATTGAGCGAATGGTGCGGCCACGGCCCCATCTTGGAAGAGGACATCGCGTTGACGAACCTCGCGCTCGATTGCATCGGCCAAGCTCGAGCGCTTTACGCCCTGGCTGCCCTTCGTGAGGGCGCCGGCCGCAACGAAGACGATTTCGCTTACTTCCGCGATGAGGAAGCGTTTCAGAACCACCTGCTGGTGGAGCTACCGAGGGGCGATTTCGGCTTCACGGTGCTGCGCCAGTTTTTGTTTGGCACCTTCAATTGGCTTCGGATGGAGCACCTTTCAAGCCAAACCCAAGACCCCGAACTCGCCGCCATCGCCACCAAATCCGTGAAGGAACTCCGCTACCACGTAGAACACGCCCGCGACTGGGTCGTTCGCTTGGGCGATGGAACCGAAGAGAGCCGCAACCGCATCGCCAATGCGCTTGATGTCCTGTGGCCTTACACCGGCGAACTCTTCACCCCGGACGCCGTGGATGTCGAGCTCGCTCAAGCCGGAATCGCACCGGATTTGGCTTCCCTTCGGGAACGCTGGAGCACCATCGTGGAAGCTGCCCTGACCGAAGCGACCTTGTCGCTGCCCGCACCCGGTGGGTGGATGCAGTCGGGGGGGAAATCGGGGCGCCATTCGGAACACCTGGGCTATTTGCTCGCCGAAATGCAAAGCTTGGCCCGCAAGCATCCCGGGGTCACATGGTGAATGCCGAGGCCGCCATTTGGAAGCGCTTGGAGTCCGTGGTGGACCCGGAATTGCCCTTCTTGAATGTGGTGGAAATGGGCATGGTGCGGGAAGTGGAATTGAACGGGCAAGACGTGATTGTCAAGATCACGCCCACCTATACCGGTTGCCCGGCCACGGACGTCATCTTGAAGGATATCGAAGCGGCATTGCGGGTGACGCACCCGAAGGCACGGGTTGAAGTCGTCCAGCACCCCGCTTGGACCACGGACTGGATTGGTCCCGAAGCTCGAGCGAAGATGGCCGCAAACGGCATTGCGCCGCCCGAAGGCAGCAGCAACGACAAGTCCTTCCTGCTCGGCAAAAAGAGCACCGTGCCGTGCCCGCGATGCGGCAGCAAGGACACGCGCCTTGTGAGCGCCTTTGGTTCGACGGCCTGCAAGGCGCACTATACGTGCAGCGCGTGCTTGGAGCCGTTCGATCACTTCAAGTGCTTCTGAATCAAGGCAAGGCCGAGAATTGCTTGTCGTACAGGGTGTGGTAGGTGCCCTTGAGCGCGAGGAGTTCTGAGTGGGCGCCGCGTTCGACGATTTGGCCTGAATCGAAAACGAAAATGACATCCGCTTCCTGGATGGTGCTCAAGCGGTGCGCCACCACCAAACTCGTCTGCCCCTTCGTGATGCGCCGCGTGGCCTCCTGAATGAGGCGCTCGCTCTCGGAATCAATGGATGAGGTGGCCTCGTCGAGGACGAGCACAGCGGGATGCGTGATGGCCGCGCGCATGAAGGCGATGAGTTGGCGCTGGCCCACGGAGAGGGAAGCTCCCCGCTCCCGAACGGGCATGTCCCAACGACCCGGGAGTTGATCGATGAAGCTGTCGGCGCCCACGGCCTGCGCGGCCTCGTCGAGCACCGCATCGGAAACGGTCTCCTCGTACAAGGTCACGTTGTTCCGCAAGGAATCGGAGAACAAGAAGACGTCTTGGGCGACCAGGCCGACACGTGTCCGCAAGAGGTCGAGCGGAATGTCCCGCAGATCGACCCCGTCGATGGTGATGCGCCCTTTTTGGGGTTCGTAGAATCGGCAGAGGAGCGAAATGACGGTGGACTTGCCCGCGCCGGTGGCACCGACGAAGGCGACCGTCGTGCCGGGCTCGATCGTGAAACTCACGCCTTTGAGGACCCAGTCTTCGTCTTGGTACGCAAACCACACATCCTCGAACACGATTTCCGCGCGGAATGGGACGTCGGTGATTTGGCCTTCATCTGCCATTTCCTCCTCCAAGCGCAGCAACTTGAACACGCGCTCGGAATTCACAATGCCCATTTGGAGCACATTGAAGCGATCTGCCAACTGCCGAATCGGGCGATACAACATGAAGACATACAGAATGAACTGAAGGAGCACCCCCAGCGTCATGCGTTCGGTGACCACATCGCTGAGGCCAAACCACAGCAAGAGCGCCACACTCCCTGCGGAAAGCAACTCGACCACGGGAAAGAACACCGAGAAAGCCCAAATCGAGCGGATGTTGGCTGCGCGGTGCGCCTCGTTGAGTTCCTTGAACCGCTCGGCCTCGCGCTCTTCGCGGTTGAAGGCTTGGACGACGTGCATCCCCGTGACGTGCTCTTGCACGAATTCGTTCATCCGCGACACCTGGTTGCGCACGTCGACGAAGGCCTTCTTGATCGCTTTTTGGAACAAACGCGTGGCCCAAATCAGCACCGGAATCGGGGCCAAAGCCAGCAGCGCCCACCGCCAATCCAGCACGAACATGGCCACCACGGTCACGGTCAGCGCGAGCAAATCGCCCACCGCATTCAAGATGCCGTTCGAAAAGACGTTGCTGATGCCGTTGATGTCGCTGACGTGGCGGGTCACCAAGGTGCCCACCGGCGTGCGATCGAAAAAGGGCAACTTGAAGGGCAGGATGCGCTGGAAGAGCCGCGTGCGCAAGTCCAAGGAGACGGACTCGGCCACCCAGTTCGCCAAATACGTCACGCGGTATTGAAGCAACGCCTCTACGAGCAACACGCCGACTACCGCGAGGAAGACGTAGAGCAACCCCTGCGCGTCCCCCTGGGCGATTTCAACATCCACTGCCCTGCGAATCAGCGCGGGTCGGACCCAAATGAGGCCGCTCATGACAACGACGAGCACTCCCGTGAAGGCGAAGCGCTTGCGGTAAGGAGCCGCCTGACGCAGCACCTGCATCAGCAACTCGCGGTCGAACACCTTGCCCGCTCGGTTCGGTTCACTCATGCGCCAAAGTTACGGGGCGAAGCGCTCGGGTCACTCCGCTCTCCGTTGCCAAATCTCAGGGGGATAACCGATGTGGTGGAGGTACAGCCCGTCGGATGGAGCCGACTTGCCCGCTTGGCTGCGATCGCGCGACTCGAAGACCCGCTCCATGTCTTCCACGGGGCGGCGCCCTTGGCCGATCTCGAGGAGGGTGCCCATCACCGCTCTGACCATGTTGCGGAGGAACCGGTCGGCCGTGATTTCGAAGCGGAGGATGTGCCGGCTGACCGCAGTGAGTTCGCAATGGCGGACGTCGCACAGGTTCGTGGTTGCGTCGCTACCGGCCTTGCAGAAGGCGCCGAAGTCGCCTTGGCGGATCAGGATTTGGGCCGCCTGCTGCATGGCTTGCACGTCCAAATCCCGGTACACCCGCGTGGAACGGCCGGTCAAAAACGGGTCCTTCACCGTGTGCAACCAATACGTGTAGGTCCGTTCGCGCGCGCTGAATCGGGCGTGGGCGTTGGCCGCCACCGGTGCCGCTTCGAATACCGCCACTTCTGGGGGCAACAGGCCGTTCAGTTTGTGCACGAGCTTGGGAAAATCCGGCAATCGATCGGTTCCGACGGGCGATTCCTCGAAATGCACGTGAGCGACGTAGTACGAAGCGTGGACGCCGGTGTCGGTTCGGCCGCAGCCCACCAGGCTGATGGACTGACCGGTCAGCCGGGCGAGGGCCTCTTCGAGCACGCTCTGAACCGAAGTGCAGTGCGGCTGCCGCTGCCAACCGTGGAACGGTCGTCCGTCGTAAGCCAGTTCGAAAAACACGCGTTGACCGCCCTCCATCATGCAACGAAATTACTGCCTAGTGCGGTGAACCCGGGGCGAGCGAGCAGAAAAAAGCCCCGAACCGCATGGGCCCGGGGCTTGGATTCATTCAGGTTCCGTAAAGGTCAGGCCCAAGATGCGATGGACTCGCTCTTGTACTCGCCTGCGAACAGCTTGGCCTTCACCTTCTTGAAGGTTTCAATCGTGTATTCGACGTCCTCCAAGGTGTGTACCGCCGTCGGGATGAGGCGCAACATGATGGTGTCCTTCGGTACCACGGGATACACCACGATGGAGCAGAAGATGCCGTAGTTCTCGCGCAGGTCCAAGGTCAGGTTGGTCGCCTCGCCGAGTCCGCCGGACAAGAACACCGGGGTGACGCAGGAGTTGGTCGCGCCGATGTTGAAGCCCGCTTCCTTAAGACCGTTTTGGAGGGCGTTGGCCACCGTCCAAAGGCGCTCTTTGTGCTCGGGCTGGGTGCGCATCATTTCGAGGCGCTTGATGGCTCCGACCACGATGGGCATCGGCAAGGACTTCGCGAAGGTCTGCGAGCGCATGTTGTAGCGCAGGTAGTCGATGACGTCCTCATCGCCGGCCACGAAGGCGCCGATGGTGGCCATCGCCTTGGCGAAGGTTCCGAAGTACACGTCGATTTGGTCTTGGACGCCTTGGAAATCACCGGCGCCCCGGCCGTTCTCGCCGATGGTGCCGAAGCCGTGTGCGTCGTCCACGAACAAGCGGAAACCATATTCCTCCTTGAATTCGCAGATTTCCTTGAGCTTGCCTTGGTCACCGGCCATCCCGAAGACGCCTTCCGTCACGACCAAGATGCCGCCGCCGGTTTGTTCGCAGAGCGCCTTCGCCCGGTCGAGCTGCTTCTTGAAGCTCTCCATGTCGTTGTGCTGGAAAACGAAGCGCTTTCCTTGGTGCAACCGGACTCCGTCCACCATGCAGGCGTGGGACTCGCTGTCGTAGACGATCACGTCGTGGCGGCTGACGAGGGCCTCAATGGCCGATTGGCAACCTTGGTAACCGTAGTTCAGGAGGAACGCGTCTTCCTTCTGCATGAAGTCGGCAAGTTGCTCCTCGAGGGCTTCGTGCATCGAGGTTTGGCCTGACATCATGCGCGCACCCATCGGGTAACCCATGCCCCACTCCGCAGCAGCGTCCGCATCCACTTTGCGCACCTCCGGATGGTTCGAAAGACCGAGGTAATTGTTGATGGACCAGACCAAAACGTCCTTACCCCGGAACGTCATGCGGTTGGAAATGTCGCCTTCCAACTTCGGGAAGGTGAAGTAGCCGTGGCTTTCGCGGGCGTGTTGGCCGAGTGGGCCGCGATCCTTGCGGATCCGATCGAAGATGTCCAAAAGCAAACGATTTTGAGGGCGCAAAGATAGCCAAGCCGACGAATTCTCAAACTCCTCGAAATCAAATGCGTGGAATGTTAAACCCTGCGAATCCCGGCGGTTGTTCACAAGTCGTGGCCATGTGGTTCACGCATTCGACCTAAATTCGCGGCCAACGCATGCTGAACGGAACGAAATATCGCGCAGGACACGGGCTTGCAGGATGGGCCTTGGTGGCCCTGCTTTGGGGTGCCAGTGGATGCAACGGCTACAACGAGGTGTTGAAAAGTACCGACCCCGAGTACAAGTTGGAGCGCGCCATCGGCTTCATCGACTCGAGTCAATGCTACGGCGCGTTGATGGTGCTCGAAGACCTGATGAACCTGACGCGGGGAACCTCGCAAGGCCGGGAGGTGCAATATCACCATGCGCGTGCGCAATATTGTTTGGGCGATTATTATTTGGCCCGTTACTACTTCAAGCAGTTTGCGCGGACCTATCCGGATGATGCGCGGAGTGAGCAGGCGCAGTTTGATGCGGCGATGTGCAGTTATCGGTTGAGCCCGGGCCCGAGTTTGGACCAAACAGAGACCCGCACCGCCATCGAGGAACTCCAATTGTTCATGGACACCTACCCGGGCAGCCCGCTGCGTGACTCCTGCCAAACCCTCGTGGACAACCTCCGCGGCAAGCTCGAACGCAAATCCTTCGAGACCGCCGCGCACTACCACCAAATTGAGCAGTACAAAAGCGCCACCCTCGCGCTGCGCCAAGCCCTGAAGGACTATCCCGACAGCCCGTATCGCGAAGAAATCCAATGGCTCATCCTCGACAGCCACTTCCAATACGCCCAGCAGAGCACGGAACGACGAAAATTGGAGCGATACAACGAAGCTATTGAAGCTTTTCTTAGCTTTGTGGCCCGTTATCCCGATAGCCGATACTCCGACCGAGCCCAGCGCATTCACGAAATCTGCGTTTCGGAAGTTGTGCGGCTGAAGGAAACGACACCAGCAGAAAGCCTATGAATTTCAAAAGCATCAAAGCCGAGCGCACCACGGAAACGCGCGACACCCTCGCACTGGAGAACTCAGGTTCTGGCAACCTGTTCGAAACCATCGTGGCCTTGAGCACTCGGAGCAACCAAATCTCGGTCGAGCTGAAGAAGGAGCTCTCCGCAAAGTTGGAGGAGTTCATTACGCCCACGGATTCGTTGGAAGAGGTGTTCGAAAACCGTGAGCAAATCGAGATTTCGAAATTCTACGAGCGGCTGCCGAAACCGCACAGCATCGCCATTGCGGAATTGCGCGAAGGGATGTTGGCCATCGAGCACCCCGCTCCTGCCCTGCCCGAAGTGCCAGGACTTGAGGCGACGGACGCAAGCCAAGCCTGATTCCACGGGTCCGGGCCATGGTGCACGGTCGAAAAATTTTATTGGGCGTTACGGGAAGCATCGCTGCATTCAAGGCGGTGTTCTTGGCGCGCGAGTTGATGCGACGCGGAGCGGAAGTGCGCGTGGTGATGACGGCGGCTGCGACGGAGTTCGTAGGCCCCTTGACGTTCGCCACGCTGACCGGCCACCGCGTGTATTCCGACTTTACCGAGGATGCGGACAAGGGGACCTGGACGAATCACGTGGACCTCGGGTTGTGGGCGGACTTGTTCGTGGTGGCGCCTGCAACCGCTGAGACGCTCGCGGCCTTTGCTGCGGGAACGTGCAGCAACTTCCTGCAAGCGGTGCACCTCTCCAGCCGGTGCGAAGTGATGGTGGCGCCGGCGATGGACCTCGACATGTTTGCCCATCCTGCCACGCAGGCGAATTTGGAGACCCTGCGGGAACGTGGAGTCACCGTGGTGGAGCCCGGATCGGGCGCACTGGCGAGCGGATTGGAAGGCAAAGGACGCATGGAAGAGCCCGAGGGCATTGCAGATGCCGTAGAAGCGTACTTCCTTGATCGGGCTCCTTGGCGTGGCCAACGCGTACTCATTACGGCTGGGCCCACCCACGAACCCATCGATGCGGTGCGCTTCATCGGCAATCGGAGTTCAGGCAAGATGGGCATTGCGCTTGCCGCGGAATGGATCAAACAAGGCGCCGAGGTGACGTTGTTGTTGGGGCCGACCCATTTGACGCCTCCCCCAGGATGCGCCGAGGTGGTGCGGTTCGAAACCGCCGAGGAGCTCGATGCGTTGGCCCAAGCGCGCTGGCCCTTTGCGGATTGGGGCATCGCAGCAGCGGCTGTGGCCGATGTGCGGCCAGCAGCGGTGTCGCCAGCGAAAATGCACCGCGCGGATTTGCCGCCTGCCATTGATTTGGCGCCCACGCCGGACATCTTGGCGCAATGGGGGGCTTCGAAGCAGGCTCACCAACGACTGGTAGGCTTTGCCCTCGAGACGGATGAAGGCCGGGCCAGTGCCGAGTCGAAATTCCAGCGCAAGCACCTCGACTGCATCGTGCTCAACACGCTCTTAGACGACGGCGCTGGATTTCAGACCGACACCAACAAAGTTTCCATCTATGCGGGCGCGAATTGGCATACATTTGAGTTGAAGTCAAAAGCCGAAGTGGCCGCCGACCTCGTTGCCTTTCTACATCCCTACTGTCACCGACCATGATCATTCGTTCGATTGCCGTCCTCTTTCTTTCATTGGCCACGCACCTCGCGCTTGCGCAGGAGTTGAATTGCCGCGTGGAGGTCATCGCTCCGCAGATTTCGAACGTGGAAGCGAGCATCTTCGAGTCGTTGGAGGAACGCATTGCGGAATTCGTGAACGGACGGCGTTGGACCAACGACAACTTCCGGCTGGAGGAGCGGATAGAATGCACCATGCAGATCACGATTTCCGACGCCCCGTCTCCCACGACATTCAAGGGCAACTTGCAAGTGCAAAGTTCCCGCCCGGTTTACAATTCGGATTACAACACGCCCCTCCTTCTCGTGAACGACAGCGACTTTGAGATTGCATGGGACGGCTCGTCCACCATTCAATTCAGCCCGGGGCAGCACCGGGACAATTTGTCGTCGATTTTGGCCTATTACGCGTACATGATCCTGGGCATGGATTACGACAGCATGGCGCAAGATGGTGGAACTGATTTTTACGTGCAAGCCCAAGCCATTGTGGCAAATGCGCAGAGCACCGGTTCATCGGGTTGGAAGGCCAGCCAGAACCAGCAGAATCGGTACTGGCTTGTGGAGAACATGCTCTCGCAGACCTTCAAGCCCGTCCGAAATTGCTTGTACAACTACCACCGAATGGGGCTTGACCGCCTGTACGAAGACGTGGAGCGCGCGCGGCTGACCATGGCCGATGCATTGATTGAAATGCGCGCCACGCACCGGATTCGGCCTTCCTCTTACAACTTGCAGTTGTTTTTCTTGGCCAAATCGGATGAAATCCTGAAGGTCTTCGGCCCTGCTCCGGACGTGGAAAAGACGCGATTGCTTCCGGTGTTGAAGCAAATGGATCCGGGCAACATCAGCAAGTACGACAGCATTTTGGGTTGAGCCATGCTGAAAGCGCTGAAGATTGAGGGGTACGCCTTGATCGATTCCATGGAAGTGGAGTGGAACGCAGGGCTCACCGCGCTCACCGGGGAGACGGGATCGGGCAAAAGCATTGTGTTGGGGGCGTTGGGGCTTGCCTTGGGAGAACGCGCGGACGCCTCGGTCATTCGAACCGGTGCAACGAAGTGCTTGGTGGAAGCGCGATTTCGAGCGGATGTGGCGGAGTGGTTGGAGGCACACGATTTCGATGTGGAAGACGAATTGGTCATCCGCAGGGAAGTCACGACAAAGGGCCGCTCTCGGGCGTTCATCAACGACACCCCCACTTCCGTTGCGGAATTGAAGGCACTGGGCCTCCTGCTCGTGGACCTGCATGGACAAGACGAAACGCGAGCCTTGGGAGATCGGGTACGCCGGATCGAACTCATGGATGCCATGGGCAACCACGTGCAGCAAGCGGAGCGCTACGCCGCCGCCTTTCGCGTTTGGCAGGAGCGGTTGGAGGAGCGGCGCCGACTCGTTCAACGAGCGAAAGGACCGGAAGGCGATTTGGATTACCTGACCTATCAATGCGAGGAAATCGCCGCATTGGCCTTGGCCGGAAAGGACGTGGATGCGCTGCACGAGGAATGGACGGTGCTTCAACATGCTGCGAGCATTCGGGCCGAACTCCTCGAATCGGCGGAGGCCCTGTCTTCTGATCGCAACGAGGTGGACGCCATCGCTGCACTTGGAATGGCCGCCAAGTCCTTGAGCCGCGCGGGTCACCACCATCCCGCGGCCGCCGAACTCGCGGAGCGCATGGAGCACCTGCGGTCGGAATTGGCGGACCTGCACCGGGACATCGAAACCGAATCGGAACGGGTTCAAGAGGACCCCGAGCGGGAATTGGAACTGCAGCAATGGCTCGACGAATACCAGCGCGTGTTGGCCAAGCATCGGCTGAACCACGCCTCGGAACTCGTCGCAAAAGAGTCCGAGATGAACCAAGCGATCGCCGATGCCCAACACCACGCCGAACGGCTTGAGGCCATCGATTCGGAAGTAGCCGAAGCGTTCACAACCGTGGTAGAACATGGTGAAGCGTTGCGCGCAGCACGCACCGAGGCCGCCGACCGCTGGGTGGGCCAAGTCATGGAACAGTTGCAGGCCTTGAAGATGAAGGATGCAGCCATTCAAGTCGCTTGGACGCCGCTTGAGTCGCCCGATGCGTGGGGATTGGACGAGGTGGAGTGGCTGTTTCGGTCGCACCCTACATCGTCCTTCCAACCGTTGACTCAGGTCGCTTCTGGCGGAGAACGCAGCCGATTGATGCTCGCCATCAAGGCTGTCCAAGGCATGCATTCGCCCGCCCCCACCATCATCCTCGATGAAATCGACACGGGAGTTTCAGGACACGTGGCCGAATGCATGGCCAACATGATGCGGGAAATGGCGAGGGGACAACAAGTCATCTCCGTCACGCATTTGCCTCAAGTTGCAGGATCGGCCGATCACCACTTGCGCGTGTCCAAGCACACCACCTCAGACCGCGTGAATACGGGAATCGCCTCCCTCGATGCGAAGGAACGGGTGGAAGAATTGGCCTCGATGCTGAGCGGAGCTCGCATCACAGAAGCCGCTCGAGAACACGCGCAATCCCTGCTTTCAGAGGGCCGCTGAATTCCGTCAGAAGCGCCAGTCCAAACCGATGCTGGGCAAGAACGGCAATTGGTCCACGCGTTCGCCCGTCAAACGATTCACATAGAACACGTTGTCGCGGCTGTACAAGTTGGTGATGCCCGCGTTGCACTCCAAAGTGCCCCCATCGAACTCGAAGTTCCGGCGCAGGCTCACGTCCAACCGGTGGTAGGCCGGAAGCCGGCCTTCGTTCAAGCCCGCGTATTGAATGGACAGTTCGTTCGAGTTGCCCACGATGTAATCGGATGAAATCCCACCGGAGACGTTGGGCGCTTGGAAGTAGCCCGCGGTTTGGGTAAACGGCAAGCCCGAACCCAAGTTCCACCGGGCAGACACCTCCCACAACCCCTCCTTACCGAGCCCTTGGCTGACCACCAGGTTCACGTTGTGCCGGCGGTCAAATACGGGATCGTACCAGCGGAATCCATCCCACCGGTCCACGTTGCCATAACCGTAAACGGCCCAAACGTAGGTGTAGCGCTCCTCGTACTTCAGGACCACATCGGCCCCGTACGCGTGGCCGGACTCCACGATGAAATCCTTCCGCAACACCTCCGGCACGTCCGCATGCTCCAAGTCGTCTTCGAACAACTTGTTCCGGTTGGCGTTCGTCAGCTGGGAGAAGTGCTTCAAGTAGCCTTCGACGTTCAGGTTGATGCGTTCCGTCAGGTCAAACTCAAACCCCGCAACCAGGTGCGAGGCCGTTTGAAGCGAATGCACAATTTCCTTCACGTCGCCGTCGGGGGTGATGAAGTTGTTCTGCAAATTCTCCGGGCCGGCCAGGAAACCATAAAAAAGGTTCACCACGTCGCGATCGGAGTTCGACGAGATGATGTTCTGGGAATACAGGCCCGCGGCCATCTTGAGACGGAGGCGCTCGGAGGCTTTGTACTTGAGGCCGATGCGGGGCTCGGGGCGGAATTTGGCCAAAGAGCTGTAGTACTGCATCCGCAGGCTCGGGTTCCAAATGAGCTTCCCCCGGTGGATGCGGTAGTCGATGTAACCGCCAAATTGCGTGGTGTTTTCCACCTGTTCCACTCCCACGCCCAAGGCATTGAACGTTCTAAAATCGGTCTCCATGCCCACGACTTCCAACCCGTAGCGCACATCGTCTTCACCGAGGACGTATTTGAAGTCCAAACCGAAGTTGAAGCCATTGACCTTCGAGTACCGATCCGGCAACGTCTCTTCTTCAAGCCGGATGTTGTACGTGCTGGTCGCGAAATGGCCCGTCATGAGGATGGCCGACCCTGGAGGCACTACGGTGAAGTTGCCACCGCCTCCGGCATTGACCCAGCTGAGGTTCGACAACGCCTGGTAACTCACGCGGTCCGCAAACCGGAAGCCGAACAAGCTGAACTTCGACCCTGTGGAACCGCCGAACGAAACCTTCCCGTATGCATCGGTGAAGTTGAACGGCAACCCCTGCCCGTCGCGGTTGACGTAGTCGTATAGCACCTTAGACGTCTGCTCGAGGTACGAGTTTTTCAAGGACAAAACGAACGAAATCCCACTCCCCGCCTCATCCAATTTCTTGAGCGGACCTTCGAGCAACAACCGCGCTCCGAAAGGACTCGCTCCCACTCGACCGGCCAGCTCCTGCTTGTTCCCGTCGCGGGTTTTGATGTCCATCACGGAGGAAATCCGGCCACCGAAACGGGCCGAAAATCCGCCCGTGTAGATGTCCGCATTCGAAATGAGGTCGGAATCGAACACGCTGAACAGGCCGATGCTGTGGAAGGCGTTGTACACAATCATGCCGTCGAGGAGGACCATGTTTTGGATGGGCGATCCACCCCGGATGTACAATTGGCCGCCCTGATCACCGGTCGAAACGAATCCTGGAAGGACCTGCAAGGCTTGCACCAAATCCGGAGACCCCCCGAAGCTCGGCACCCGCCGCAAATCCGCCGGACGAATCGTCTCAATGCTCATGTTGACGTTCGTCAATTGCTCCTGTCGCTCAGCGCTGACTTCTGCGCTTCCGAGGGCGATGACCTTCGGACTCAGCAGGAAATTCCGGGTGATGATGCCGCCGTCTTTGATGACCACCTCCTCTCGGACGCCCTCAAATTCCAAACTCGAAACCACCAACGTGTAAGTTCCCGCCGGCACCTTGCTGAGGCTGTAAAAACCGCCGACATCTGTGGTCACCCCGTACGGGGTTCCTTCCAAGGAAACGCTGGTGAACAAAATCGGCTCCCCACTCGCCTCGCTGCGGAGGAACCCCTTCAGCGTCCCCTGGCTCCACGCGGAGGCCGAACCCATCGCGATGGCGAACGCTGCGAACAAGGTGCGCACGCAGGCTGTACGGATGAGCCGCCCGGACTTCAATTTCTGCATGCCCCGAATTTAGCGCGCAATCACCATCCGTTCGATGCGCAGTTCCAATTCTTCCGAACTCATCGTCTCGCGCAGGCGGTCCACCATCAAGGGAAAGGCCAAAGGCGTCACCTGCGTCGGCCGGCACCACCTCCATTCCGCCTCCAACATGCGCTGCAAGGCACGGAGCAACGAGGCCATCTGCAACTGGTCGGCCAGCACCTCCTCCAGAGCCTGCTGGTAGAGCACGTGGCCGCTGTCGTGGTCAGCAAACACGTCGAAGAGCAAGCCGCTGTGCGTCCGCAAATGCTTGGCGCTCGTTCCTTGTGGGGGCTGAAATTGCAAGCCCGAAATCACCGAAACCTCTTTGAACCTTCGACGGGCCAAATCACTGGCATTCAAGCTCCCCAGCACATCCGATTCCAATCCTTTCGAAGTGAGCAGCTCTCGGAGAACCGGTTCGTTCACGTCGAGCGGCTCGTTGGACAGCAATTCGAACCCGTAGTCGTTGCAGGCGAAGGTGATGGTTTGGGAAGTGGTTTGGCCCAAACGGTGGCTGACGAGCATCGCCAGCCCCTCGTGCACCGCGCGCCCCTCGAACGGAAACACGCACACGTGGTGCCCGTCATCTGACGTGAACTCCTCCACGAGCAACTCGTTCTTCATCGGCACATGGGAACGGCTGCGCTGCAGCGAAAGCAAAGGTTCCAACCGCTGCAATTCCGGATGCGCTGCCGTTCCGCGAGCCACCGAATCCAGCTCCTCGCGCAACGCCGACCCCAACTCCGTGGACAAGGGCAGCCGCCCTCCGGACCAAACCGGAACCCGCTGGGAAGTGCGCTTCGCCGGCTTCACTTCGGCCACGGCCCCGTTGTGCCGGACGAGTTCCAACTGCCGCCCCGCAAACCAAAACACATCCCCCGCCGTCATGCGCTCAATGAACGTGGCCTCCACGTGCCCCACCACCCCCACGCGCTTCAACTTCACCGCCACCATGGGATCCGAGACGATGGTTCCAATGGACATGCGGTGGCGGCGCGCCATGCGCCGGTCCGGCATCACCCACCGGCCCTCCACCACCTCCACCCGACGGTACTCGTCATAGGCCTCCAAGGCCGAACCGCCGAAGCGCACGAACGCCAAACACGACCGCCACTCCACCTCATCAACGGACCGAAACGCATGCGTTCCCAACACTTCCGCCTTCACCTCATCGGGCTCAAAACCGCCGCCAAGTGCGCGCGTGCACAGCCATTGCGCCAGGACGTCGAATGCCCGGATGACCGGTGTCCGGGACTCCACCCACCCGCGTTGCACCGCGGTTCGCAAGGCCGCACCTTCAATCAGTTCCAACCCGTGGGTCGGGACGAAGTGGATGCGACTGAGGCCTCCGGGTTGGTGGCCGGAACGACCGGCGCGCTGGAGGAAGCGCGCGACGCCTTTGGGACTGCCGATTTGGACCACGGCTTCCACCGGCGGGAAATCCACGCCGAGGTCGAGCGAACTCGTGCACACCACCGCCTTCAGCAGCCCGTTGCCGATGGCTTCTTCGATCCAGATGCGCGCTTCCTTGGCCATGGAGCCGTGGTGCAATGCGATTTGGCCTGCCAAATCCGGATCCGCCTCCAGCAACCGGTGATACCAAATCTCCGACTGGGACCGCGTGTTCGTGAACACCAACGTCGTCCGGTGCGCATTCACCACCTCCAACACCTGGTCCAGCAACGGCATGCCCAAAAATCCGGCCCACGCGAGCCGCTCGAACTGGCGGGGCATCAAGCTGACAATCTCCGTTCGTTTCTGCGCTTGGGACTGGACCAACACGCCTCCAGCCGGGCACAGCACTTCCAGCGCTTCATCGAGGTTGCCGATGGTGGCCGTCAGCCCCCACGTCCGCATTTCCGGCGCAACCCGACGCAAGTGCGCCGCCGCGAGCTCCACTTGGACGCCGCGCTTCGACCCCAGCAAGGCGTGCCACTCGTCGACCACGAGCAACCGGCACGAAGCGAATTGGGCGGCGTGATCGGAAGCGCAGAAAAGCAGGTGCAAGCTCTCCGGGGTGGTGATGAGCACTTCGGGCAAGCGGCGTCGTTGGCGTGCGCGCTCTGCAGCGGGCGTATCCCCCGTCCGAATGCCCACTTGCCAGTCCAACCCCACCCCCGCCAACATGCGCCGAGCACTGGCTTCAATTTCCTTCGACAACGCCCGGATCGGAGCAATCCAGATCACCTGAAGCCCCTTCGCTCCCCCCCCCGCGCGACAGGCTTCATCGACCACCCCTCCCAACGCAGCAAACGTCTTCCCCATCCCCGTCGGGGCCTGCACCAAGCCATCCCCTCCAGCCGCGAAGGCGCGCCAAGTCTCCCGCTGGAACGGGTTGGGCTCCCACCCCAACGAATCGAACCACGCCGAAACCGCGCTCCCCTTGGAAATCATGTCACAAAAGTAGCCCGCTCCTGAATCCGTAGGCAATGCCGCGCACTCTTCCTATCTTCGGCACATGATTTGTAACCTGTCCGCCATGAAAACAACCCTGCTTTTTGCCCTGATCGGCTTGTTGGCGTTCCCCCTTCAATCCTTCGCCCAAGAAGAAGATGAAAAACCGCTGATTCCTCAAGAGGACTACGATGAGCTCTTGATGTGGATGGTGGATGGAAAGTACGAAAAGGTCTTGTTCAAGGCCATCCGGTACACGGAAGACGAAAAAACGAGCAAGGAGCCGTTGCCTTATGCGTTCATGTCGGAAGCGTTCTTTCGCATCAGCCAATCGGACGACGCTGAATTGGTGGAAGAATACAGCGGAGCATTGAAAGAAGCGTTGAAGTACGCATCGAAGTTTCGGAAAAAGGACCGCGATAACGAATACTTCGCGGACTACGTGGAATACTTCAATGAGCTGCGCCGCGCGACGATGAACGAAGCGGAGGTCTTTGTGGATGACGAAAAATTCACCCGGGCCAAATCTTATTACAAGTACCTCTACGTCATCGATGAAGCCGATGCCGGCGCATGGATCATGTACGGAACGGTGCTCTGGAAAACCAAGGCGCGCCGCGACGCCGAGGAGAGCTGGGAAGCTGCGAAAAGCTTGCTCACGGAATTCGGCGGAAAGGGCTTGGAGGACGTCCAGTTGGACTTGCTTCGGTATGCCATTCGCTACACCGCGGAGATGCTCGCCGACGAAGGCGACCGCGCGGGGGCCATGGAATGGCTCAATTTGGTCTCGGAGATCTTCCCGGATGACCGAGAACTCGCGGCCATTCGCCGGTCCATCGGCGGTTGATTGCCATCAGAGGCCGTGGGCCTTCAACAACAAGGGAGCCTCCTTCTGCCAGCGCAGTTGGAGGCTCGCTGCTTTCAGCCCCTCGCGGTAATCCCTTCCGGACGCGCGCATCGCCAACAACGCTTCGGCCCAGCCTTCGGGGGTATCCTCCACCACCACTTCTCCAATCCCGAATTCGCGCACGAGCTGAACGCAATCGGGCAGCTCGTTTGTCAGCACCGGCAGCCCCGCTTGAATGTACTCGAAGAGCTTGTTCGGCAGGCAATACAGGTAGCTGAGGCATGTGGGCTTGACGCTCACCAGTCCGACGTCCGCCGCCGCGGTGTGGGCCAAAACCCGATCGTAAGGAACCGCCTCGTGCCGGTGCACGTGCGCCAGCCGGTTCGCCGCTTCCTCCACGAGCGCCTCGAGCGGTCCATACCCCATGAACACGAAATGCACTCCCCGCCCCGTGAGCAACGCCGCCGCCTCCAATGCGTTCTCTAAGCCTCGGTTGTAAGTAAATGCGCCCTGGTACAAGGCGATGAAGCCCTCCTCCGGAATGCCAAACCGCACGCGAAAATCCCGCTCAGGCGGAGTCGGGCGCTCCACCGCGTGCGGAACGTTGCGCACCAAGTGCACCTCCGGGATGCCCACGTCGCCATAGCGCTCGAGGTACGCCCGCTGAATGGAGGGACTTACGGTGATGACGGAGTGCGCTCGGTGAATGTGCCGGCGCTCGAGCCAGGCCACGGCGGCGAGGTAGCGTGGAGATTTGGCATTTCGCTCAGCTTCGAATTCGTGGCAATCGTAGATGAGGTCAAGACCTGGGGATAGCCGTTGAGCCAACACCCCGAGCGCAAAGGCCTCCGCGTCGTTGCAGTGCCACGCATCCCACTTGCGGTAGCCCATCACCACCTGCCAAGCGAAGTAGGCCAAGCGCGCAAAGCGCACGCCCTTGATGCGGTCCGACTTCCAAATCCCCCAGCGGAGCCGCTTCACGCGCCACCCCCCATCGCGTTCTTCCCGTTCGGGCAAATTCCGTCCCGGCAGCGCCACCACCTCCACCTCTGCACCGGCCTCGGCAAGCGTCGAGGCGACCTTCAACACCCGGTTATCTCGCGTGAAATCGTTCAGGACGACCACGGCAATGCGACGTCGACTCACCCCTGACCCGGATTCGGTTTCATGGGGCGGCGGCCCGCGGCATACATCCGCTCGATGATGTCAACCACCTTCAATCCTTCGAGCGCATTCGTGGCGATGTGACCTCCACCGCTCAGGGCCTCCACCACGTTCTCGAACACGTACCCGTGATTCGCTGCCGAGCCCTTGTAGTGCCCATAATCGTTCGCGGGATTCGCGGGCGGCAGCTCCGGCATTTCGTATCCCTCGATGTCGCAGTATTCCACTTCGTTCATGTACTGTCCGCCGACTTTCACCGTGCCTTTTTCCGCGACGATGGTCAGGCTGGACTCGAAGTTTTGGTGGTTCACGGAGGTCGAGAAGTTGAAGCAGCCCATGCCGCCGCGGACGAAGTCAAACGTGATGAAACCGCTGTCCTCGAACGCCGTGTTGTGGGCGTGGGTGTAGTCGGCGAACCGGCTGTGGATTTGGTGGATGTCGCCAAACAGCCAGTACATGATGTCCACGAAGTGCGAGAACTGGGTGAATAAGGTGCCCCCATCCAATTCGCGCGTGCCCTTCCACGGAATCTTGCCATAGTACCGGTCATCCCGGTTCCAAAAGCACTGAACCTCCACCATGAAAATCTGCCCCAGGGTGCCGGCCTCCAACAGCTCCTTCAACCAAATCGAAGGCGGAGAAAACCGGTTCTGCATCACGCAAAAAATCTGACGACCGCGGGCAAGTGCCGCGTGCAGCACCTGTTCCCCGTCCTGCCGATTGAGGGCCATCGGCTTCTCGATGACTACGTGCAATCCCGCCTCGATGGCTTCGAGGCTTTGAGCGGCGTGCAACCCGTTGGGCGTGCACACGCAGAGCACGTCCAATTCGTTCGCGTGTTGGCTCAACAACTCGGTCAGAGACGCATAAAAAGGTTCGCTGCCTTCGTATCCGCACTCCGCTGCTGAACGCACATCCGCCAGCGCCACCAACTCACACCCTGGTTGGCGGTGCACCATCTCTGCATGGCGCTTTCCGATGTGGCCCATTCCGACCACCGCAAATCGAATCGACTTCATGGCGCGAAGTTACAACCCGAAAGCGGGTGCTTAGCGCCGAGCTGACCGGTTGAAGATCCGATGTCCGAGCGTGAATTCCACGAGCCACGGATCGCGTTCCCCTTGGTGGTGTTCCACGCCCACGGTCATGAGGCCAACTGGCGTGGACGCCACCAACCACGTTCCGAGCAAGTACCCCGGTCCGACGCTTTCGTCCAGCACGGGTCCCTTGCCGGTGCTGAGCAGCCGATCGAAGGGCCGGTACCAGTGCACCTCGGCCCTCCAACGGAAGGCGCGGAACAGCCGAACGTCCGCGATGGCGCCCACCGCCACGTAATTGTACGTCCGGAATCGCTCGAGCATGCGGATGGCGGATCCGGGGGTTGGGGTGAAGGGCGCGGTTTGGACCAAGCTCCCCATGTAACTCCGTCGGAGCTGCTCATCGGAGAAGAGGAACTCGCCGCGAACGCCCGCACTGAACCGCTCCTCGTGCACGGCCGTGTATTGCTCGAGCACCCCGTGCAAGCGATAGAACGCGGTCTCCGAAACCGAGGTATCGCGCCGCGCGAGTCCAAATTCATTCCGCAACCAATCCTGCGTGGTGCCTCGGAACCTGCGCAGGCTCACCTCGAAGCGGTTCCCCACGCGGTTCATCGCCTTCTCTTCCATGGAGGAACGCCGGTAGCCGGCACCGCCCACCACACCGGTCCACCGAATGCGGTCAGTGGTGTCGGTGGGGTTGAATTCGAATTCGGGGTAGAAGTCGTCCGTCGTTTCGAGGTGGGAGCCGCGCATCCACAGCACGCCATGGGGGCCGACCGGCGTGAACGCGGAAAGCCCCGCCTCTTGTTCCGTCAGCACGAGGTAACTCGGACGCACATCCTGGAAAAACGTCGCGAAGCTGCGCTCGAAATTCCACCGGTGCAGCGTGAAATCCGGTCGAATGGCCAGCGGCAAGGCGCCGTGCCAATCAAATCGAGCGTGCGCAGCGAACGCGCTGTAGAAGTTCCCGAACGTGCTGCTCGCCTCCACCGCCAAGGGCACCCGTCCAAAGCGCGCCACCGAAATCCCCGCGTGACCGAAGCTCACCGGGCTGGACGACAGGCTTCCCCCCGCCTCGAATCGCAGGTCGCGCTCGGAGCGGGCGGCCACGGAAACATCGAACCGTTGCGATTCGGGATCGAATGTGGCCACCGGGCGGGCCGAAGCGATGTGCTCGTCCGAAACGAGCAGGTACAAGCTGCGTTCGAGCACGGACGCACGGGTGCCGGAGGAGGCGCGCCGGAGGAGGCGGGAGGCGTATTGGGTTTGGCCGGGGTTCAAGCCGGTCAGCTCCACGTTCCCGACTTCAAATGGGGCCACTGATTCGCGAAAGTCCGACCGGCGCTGCGCCAAGGCCTCCGCCGAAATGGACGCGCCCGCCACGAGTTCGAGCAGCTCGTCGGCACGCGCCATCGTGGCTCGGTAGCCCGCCTCCACCGCCCGACTCACCTCGTCGAAATCGAACGTTCCGATGCCCGTTGCTGGGGTGACGATGACCATGGCGTTGCACAGCGGTTCCAGGTTCGCCGGGCGCGTGATCATCGCTTCGATTTGGGAGGCGGGATCTTGGGCACTCAGGTTGACCTCACCCAACGACACGTTGCACCCGATGATGACGTCCGGGTTGAACGACTCCATGAGCACGTCGCTCGGGAAGTTGTTGTACAATCCCCCGTCGAAGAGGAGGCGACCATCCACCTCGATCGGCTCGAGGTAGAACGGAAAGGTCATCGAGGCGCGGGTGGCGGTGGCGAGGTCTCCGGAGGAAAAGGTCGTGTCGGATTTGGCCAGCACGTCCGAAGCCACGCAGCGAAACGGCACGAACAGCGCATCGAAATCGCCTTGAGCCACCGCGGAAGCGGGCGCCAAATCCTGCATCAGCCCCCAATCCGTGGGCAGCCCATCGATGACGTAATCCCGGGTCCACCCCAACTCGCTCGAAAGCCGCACCTCCACCACGCTCGGGTCCGGGTCCTGCCGCTTGAAACCGAACGAAATCGGCAGCGTGCCCTCGGCGCGGTGCTGGAAGGCTTCGGTTTGGAGCAACGAATCCATCTCGGCCGGCGAATACCCCGCCGCATAATACGCGCCCACCAACGCCCCCATGCTCGCCCCACTGACCGCATCCACCGGAATGCCCAACTCCTCCAATGCCTGGAGGAACCCGACGTGCGCCGCCCCCTTTGCCCCACCCCCGCTCAACACCACGCCCACCCGCACCTGCGCGGAGGCCACGCCCACCGTCCAAAGCAATCCCAACAAAAGGAGCCGTTGCATCATGCGCGAAAGTTAGGACGACCCGCCCGTTGTACCTTGCGTTGCATGCGAATTGTGAGTTTGGTTCCCAGTTGGTCCGAGTGGCTCGTCGACCTCGGCGTGGAACCCGTCGGCGTTACGAAGTTCTGCGTGCATCCCGAAGGACTGCATCGCCGGGTGGCGCGCATTGGGGGAACAAAGCAAGTGGACGTCGCGCGGGTCGAAGCGCTGCAACCGGACCTCGTGATCGCCTGTCGGGAGGAGAACGTGAAGGAGCAGGTGGAGGCGCTGAATGTCCCGGTGTTGCTGACGAACGCGTCGACCGTGGAGGGCGCTTGGCAGGACATGGTTCGCATCGCTGAAGCGGTGGATCGGGCGGCGCACGGGCGGGAGTGGGTGGAGCGCATTCGGGAGGCGTGGGACGTGCCGCGGCCGGTGCTTCATCGGGCTGCGTACGCGATTTGGCGCGAACCGTGGATGGTGGCGGGCGGCGACACGTACATCCACGACGTGTTGCGGTGGTGGGGCGTGGCGAATGCGTTTGCGGAGCAGCCGCGGTATCCGGAGGTCACGCATTGGGCGGGGGCCGACATCGTGCTGTTGTCGAGTGAGCCGTATCCGTTCCGGGAGGCGCATGCGGAGGCGCTTCGCGCGGCAGGCCAAACCGCGATCCACGTCAACGGCGAGGCCTTCAGTTGGTATGGCAGCCGCATGCTCCACGCGATCCAGGACTTGCGCGCCCTCTCAGGCGACATCGCCCGCGCCCTGTCACCCCATTCCTGACATCGTGGCACACTCCGAGCCGACTCGGAGCGGGATGGCAGCGGTTTTGTCAGGTCGTGTCAGGTTTGGCCCGAAAGGCACAATGCTTGAACAAGGGGCTGCGAATCACGGGCAACTGCCCTGCGAAAACGTAAACGACACAACCCTATATCATGAGCAAGATCATCGGAATCGACCTCGGAACGACGAACAGTTGCGTAGCCGTCATGGAAGGCAACGAGCCCGTCGTCATCACCAACGCGGAAGGCAAGCGCACCACGCCTTCCATCATCGGCTTCGCCGACGGCGGCGAACGCAAAGTGGGCGAACCGGCCAAGCGCCAAGCCATCACGAACCCGAACAAGACCATTTACTCGATCAAGCGGTTCATGGGCTCTTCGTTCGATGAAGTGAGCAACGAAGTGGGCCGCGTCCCCTACCGCGTGGTCAAGGGCGACAACAACACCCCGCGCGTCGACATCGACGGCCGGTTGTACACCCCCCAAGAAATCAGCGCCATGGTCCTTCAGAAAATGAAGAAGACGGCGGAAGATTACTTGGGCCAAGAAGTCACCGCGGCGGTCATCACCGTTCCGGCTTACTTCAACGACGACCAACGGAAAGCCACGAAAGAAGCCGGCGAAATCGCGGGCCTCGAAGTGAAGCGCATCATCAACGAGCCCACGGCTGCTGCCCTCGCCTATGGCCTCGACAAGAAAGCCACGGATCAGAAAATCGTGGTGTTCGACCTCGGTGGTGGAACGCACGACGTGAGCATCCTCGAACTCGGAGACGGCGTCTTCGAAGTGTTGTCCACGGACGGCGACACGCACTTGGGCGGGGACGACTTCGACCAACTCATCATCGATTGGTTGGTGAACGAGTTCAAGTCCGAGAACGGCGGCATCGACCTGTCGAAGGATCCGATGGCGCTGCAGCGCTTGAAGGAGGCAGCTGAAAAGGCCAAAATCGAACTCTCCAGCACGACCTCAACCGAAATCAACCTCCCGTACATCATGCCAGTCGACGGCGTGCCGAAGCACTTGGTCCGCTCGTTGAGCCGAGCCAAATTCGAGCAACTCGCCGACTCCTTGGTGAAGCGCACCATCGAGCCCTGCGCCTCGGCATTGAAGGCCGCCGGGTTGGACAAATCGGACATCGACGAAGTCATCTTGGTCGGAGGTTCCACCCGCATCCCCGCCGTGCAAGATGCCGTCAAGGCCTTCTTCGGCAAGGAGCCTTCAAAGGGCGTGAACCCGGACGAAGTGGTGGCCATCGGTGCCGCCATCCAAGGCGGTGTCTTGACCGGTGAAGTGAAGGACGTCCTGTTGTTGGATGTGACGCCGTTGTCCTTGGGCATCGAAACCATGGGCGGCGTGATGACGAAGCTCATCGAAGCGAACACCACCATTCCGACGAAGAAGTCCGAAACCTTCTCCACGGCCAGCGACAACCAACCGAGCGTGGACATCAAGGTCCTCCAAGGCGAGCGTCCGATGGCAAAGGACAATAAGGAAATCGGCAACTTCCAGCTGTCCGACATTCCCCCCGCGCCCCGCGGAGTGCCCCAAATCGAGGTGACCTTCGACATCGACGCCAACGGCATCATCCAGGTTTCGGCCAAAGACAAAGCCACCGGCAAAGAGCAGAAGATCAAAATCGAAGCCAACAGCAGCTTGACCGAAGAGGAAATCAAGCGCATGAAGGCCGAAGCCGAAGCCAACGCAGAAGCCGACAAGGCGGAGCGCGAGCGCGTCGACACCTTGAACCAGGCCGACGGGTTGATCTTCCAAGTCGAAAAGCAACTCGGCGAGTTCGGCGACAAGATCCCTGCAGACAAGCGCGCCCCCATCGATTCCGCCCTCGAAGCGTTGAAGAAGGCGCACGCGGAGCAAGACGTTGAAGGCTGCAAGTCGGGCATGGAAGCGTTGAACAGCGCGTTCCAAGCGGCGAGCCAGGAGATGTACGCGCAAGGCGCAGAAGGTGGAGCGAACGCAGAAGCGGGCGCCACCAATGCCAGCGATGCGGAAGTCACCGACGTCGACTTCGAAGAAGTGAAGTAACGGTCCACAAGGCCTCCATCGAGCCGCCTCTCCCACTCGGGAGGGGCGGCTTTTTTTCTGCCATCCCCTCGCGGTTCACCCGAATTTCGCGAAATTGCCCGTATGAGCACGAGACGTAAATTCCTGAAGCATGTCGGGAGCCTGACCACCGGTTTGGGACTCGGAGTGACCGCACAAGCGCGGTGGATGCACGCCTGGACGACGGGACCATCGATGCCATCCCCTGCTGCGGCGAATGCTGACCTGGTCATGATTTCGACCTGGAGCCACGGCATGCCGGCGAACGATGCCGGGATGGCCGTAGGCGGAAACGGTGGCTCGGCGCTCGACATGGTGGAAGCTGGGGCTCGGCTCGTGGAGTCGGATGCTACAGGCCAAAGCGTGGGCCTCGGCGGCCTCCCCGATCGCGACGGCCACGTCACCCTCGACGCCTGCATCATGGACCACACCCTGAACGCGGGCAGCGTGTGCTTCGTTCAAGGCATCGAGCACCCCATCAGTTTGGCGCGGCGTGTGATGGAGGACACGCCCCATGTGATGCTGGCAGGTGCTGGGGCCGAGCAGTACGCGGATGAACTCGGCATGCCCCGCACCAACCTGCTGACCCCCGAGTCCGAAGCCGCTTACCGCAAGTGGCAGGAAACCTCGGAATACGCTCCCGTCATCAACATCGAAAACCACGACACCATCAGTTTGCTCGCTCGGGACAGCGCAGGCCGGTTGGCTGGGGCGTGCACGACGAGTGGATTGGCCTATAAGATGCATGGGCGCGTAGGTGACAGCCCCATCATCGGCGCCGGTTTGTACGTGGATGGTGAGGTGGGCGCCGCGGCAGCCACCGGCTTGGGGGAAGCCGTCATGCGCACCCTCGGATCGTTCTTGGTCGTCGAATTGATGCGGGGCGGCATGAATCCACAGGGCGCCTGCGTGGAGGCCATCGGCCGCATCATGGAGCGCATGGACACCTCGGACCTGCAGGTGGGGTACATCGCATTGGGTGCCGACGGCTCTGTGGGTGGGCACGCCATTCACCCTCACTTCAACTACGCCGTGCACCGCATCCGATCGAACGGTCGTTTGAGAAGCGAATTGGTGGAGAGCAGCCATGCCTGAAGCACGCCCCGTTACGCGGAAGGCTTGGGTTGCAGGCCTGCGCATTGTGCGTCCTTGGAACTTGGTCATGATTGCCGTGGCCATGGCCGTGGTGGCTTGGCGGGTGGTCGGCACCTCGCTGTGGTCCGAGGGCTGGGCCGTCGCCGTCATGGTGACGATGGCGGCGGCTGGCAACGTCATCAACGACTATTTCGATCAACGGGAAGACCGCATCAACAAACCGCGCAGGGCCCTGGTGGGACGCGTGTTGAAGCGGCGCGTCGCCTTGGCGGAACACGGCGTGTTCACGGCGGTGGCCTTGGGCGCAGCGGCATGGGGCGCCTCGAAACTCGGGGCCGGCTGGCCGCTGTGGTGGACCGTGGCCCTCGGAGGCGCGTTGGCCGCATACAGCCCGTGGTTCAAGCGGCATTTCCTGCGGGGCAACGTGTTGATCGCGCTTGCTGTGGGGCAGCTGCCGGTGTGGACGGGGGCCGTCTTAGGGGCCACGGGGGAACCAGCGTGGATCGTGTTGGGGGGCTACGCGTTCATTTCGGGTTGGCTGACGCTCGTGCGCGAGGTGACGAAGGACCTGCAAGACGCGGAGGGCGATGCGCAATGGGGCTACGACACCTTGCCCATCCGGTGGGGGCGCGAGCGGACGCTGCGCGGGTTGAATGGGCTGTTCGCCGTTTCGGTGGTTTGGCTGGCATTGGCCACCGGTTGGTGGTGGAGCCAAATCCAAATCGGGGCCGCCACCACCCTACTCTTTTGGATGCCGTTCCTCGCCGGTTGGCGGGAGCTCCGCCGCGGTCGCGAGGACCGGGTTTCGGCGTGGCTGAAACTCACCTTGGCGGGGGGATTGGTGGCGTTGGGTGTGGCCCCCCCTTTGGGGTAAACATCCGCTAACGTTCGCTTAACGGAATCGCGAAGTAGCGTTCATGAGCGAAGTCGTGCCCCATTCAGCAGGTC
>CAYMHW010000019.1:0-20750 GCA_964390365.1 uncultured Comamonadaceae bacterium
TCCACTCCTCCCCCGGTCCCAAATCGCTCCAAACCCCGGCCTGCAACCCGCTCCAGTTCGTCTCCGATGCCGCATAACCGGGCGACCACACCATGGACTCGTACCAACACAGCTCCACGTCTTCCCCGAGGTCCACCCCGGTGTTGAGCGAAGCCTCGAGCACGATGGCATCGGTGTAGGTGCATCCCGCAGCGACCACTTCCACCGCATACGTGTCCGGACCGAGGTCGAATCGGACGAGGTCTTCGTTGCCATCGGACCAGACCGCCACGGGCTCGTCCCCTGTCCAAGACGGGTCGGTGGCATCGAGCACGGCGGTTTGGCCTGTGCACAACACCGCATCCTCCCCCAAGTCCAAACTGTACTCCGGCAGCTCCGTCACCACAGCCGTCCACGTATACGCGCATCCCGCCAAATCCACCTCCGCAACGAACGTTCCTCCGGCATCCACCGACAACGGCACGCCCGACGAACCATCCGACCACGACACCGTGGCCTCAGGTCCTGCGGGAGTCAAGTCCAAGGCCGCCCCTGGACACAGGTCGTACGCCACTTCTTCGTCCTCCGTCAGGACCAAACTCACCGCGACCTCATCGGCTTGGTCGAAGCCGCAGGCGTCCACCCACGAGACGGAATAGACGGCATCGATTTCAGCGGTCAACGTCACCTCCGCCTCATCCGTGGCGCTGAGTCCGTCAGCCGGTGTCCATTGAATGTCGGTGGAACCGGCCGGAAGCGTCCACGTGACCTCAACTCCCGGACACAATGCGATTTCATCGGGCAGCACGTCGGGGGAAAACGGGTTCCACTCCACATCGCACACGCGGTGGGCGTTGCTCAGCCCTCCGGTGCTTGCCGTGAAGCCGTACAGGCCGGAATCGCTGCCGATGACGGCGGGGACGTCGATGGTCGCTTCAAGCCGGAGGAGGCAATCGAAATACACTTGGAACAGCTGCGTTTCCTCGTCCCAGGTCACGCGCAATTCATGGTATTGCCCGTCCTCGATGTTCGCGTTGGGGGGAATCGCAGCGATGGGGCCGGCGAAGGCACTGGCTGCTTGGTGGCTGGGGGAACCGGCTGATAAGATGGCCAAATGATCCGCCGGAGCCCCGACCGGGTCCCACGCCGGATTGAGCGAGTTCGTGTAGGTATCCATCTCGACGATGAGCGAAGGCGTGATGCCGCCGAAGCCTTGGTTCGCACCGCCTGGCGTGGAACCGAGGGACAGGGCGTTGGGGTTGCGGATGAGGAAGGCCATGCCATCGGCTCCACCGTTGTTGTTGCCGAGGTAGACGTCGGCCCGCATTTCGAACGATGTGGAGACGTCGACGGGGCCGGGAAACCAGACCGCGCCGCTGACGCTGTTGACGTTGGGGGTGATTTGGTAGCAGCCGGGGGAGAACACGGAGGCGGACCCGACCAGGGTTTGGCCCAGCGTGGCTCCTGCGCAAGCGAGGGCCCCAATCAGCAGCAGTCCCCGTTCAAACATGCTCCTTTACGAAGGTGTCCAAATCAAACCGGAACCGCGGTCCGTACACCCCACCTTCTGCCCGGCGCCCCGCGGAAATGACCATCGTGACCTTCGCCCCGCGCGGCAGGCCCAACAGCCGGCGCACCCGCCACGCGTCGAACCCCTCCATCGGGCAGGAATCGTAGCCCTCCGCACGCAAGGCCAACATGTAGTGCGCGCATGCGAGGGCCGTGCTCTTGTGCGCCCACGTGGCGAGTTGGGCCAAACTCAGCGGCTCCCTCGGCGTCGGGGTGCTCCATCCCCGAACGGTGAACCACAGCCACTTAAACGGGCGGAAGATCCCCCAAGGGCCCAAGGTGTAGACGAGCTTGGTGATCTTCTCGAAGTACTGCAAGCCCTTCGCCGGCGTTTGGGGATCCGACTTGAGCCGGCGGATCATCCATTCGTTGTGTTCGCGCCAGCGGTCTGGGCGGGCGACGAAGACGACCAGTTCGGGGGCGGTGACGGCCGCGGGTTGGCCCATGCAGATGCGGGCGAGTTCCTTGCGCTGCTCGGGATTGCGCACCCAGTGGGCTTCCCAGACTTGCAGGTTCGACGAATTGGGAGCGAGCTGGGCGGAGGCCAAACACCGCCGCATCACCTCCTCTGGCACCTCCTCCTCCGCATAAATCCGGACGCTCCGACGGGCCTCCACCACGGCGTGAAACCCCGGCGCATCGTGCGTGGGAGCCTCCGCAGCGACGCGCTTCTTTGACGTCGCTTCCTTCGAATCGAATACTTTAACCTTAACCATGGGTTGTGCTGATGACGCGTTCGAGAACGGGTTCGGTGGCATGAGGCGCCTCCTCCCCCATCGTGTAAGCTTGTTGAATGGCCCAGATGGCGGCATCCGCCTCCGCCTCGGTTCGGGCATGCACCACGCCGAGTTGATGGTCCGGCGATTCGCCGGTGAAGGCGAGTTCCGTGAGGCCCACGGCGGAATCAATCGGTGCGCCGGGAGCGGTGCGGCCGCCGCCCAGGGAAACGACGGCGAGCCCGACGGCCCGGGAATCGATGTCCACGATTACGCCCGGGCACACCACGGGGATGGCCTTTCGAATGGGCGCGGACGGCAGGGCCGCTTCCGGATCGCCTCCCATCGCGGAGACGGATTGGGCGTAGCGCTCGTAGGCCGTTCCCGATTGCCACGCCGCGTCGAGTTGGCGGGTGGCGTCGGCGAGGTCGCTGGCCAAACCCGAGTTCACCAACAACTCCGCAGCGAGCGCCCACGTGACCTGGCGCAGGGGTTCCGACCGGACCTCGCCACGGAGCAGGGCGACCGCTTCTTCGATTTCGACCGCGTTGCCGGCTGAACGCGCGAGCGGGTCGTCCATGCGCGTGAGCAAGGCCGTGGTGGGCATGCCGCTGCCCGTGCCGACGTCGCAAATGGCTTGGGCGAGTTCCCGCCCCTGTTCCAACGTTTGCATGAAGGCGCCCTTGCCCACTTTGATGTCCATCACGAGGTGCTCGAGGCCGGCGGCGAGTTTTTTCGACAAGATGCTCGCCGTGATGAGGCCGACTTGCTCCACCGTGGCGGTGACGTCGCGGAGGGAATAGAGCCGGCGATCGGCCGGGGCGAGGGCTGCGGTTTGGCCTGCAATGGCGACGCCGACCCGTTGGACGATGCGCTGGAAATCGGCGGGATCTGGGTGGGGATTGTAACCGGGAATGGACTCCAATTTGTCCACGGTACCTCCGGTGTGCGCCAACCCCCTGCCTGCAATCATCGGCACGTATCCGCCACAAGCCGCGAGCAAGGGCCCGAGCACGATGGAGACCAAATCCCCAATTCCCCCGGTGGAGTGCTTGTCGAAGATGGGGCCGTTGCACGGCGTGCTGGACCAATCCAGCACCTGACCCGAATCGCGCATGGCCAGCGTCACGGCGATGCGCTCCTCGGCGGTGAGGTCCTGGTAATAACAGGCCATGGCCATGGCGGCCACTTGCGCATCGGAGGCGTCCCCATTCGTGATGCCTCGCACGAATGCCCGCCAGTCATCGGGGCTCAGCGCGTGGCCGTCCCGCTTGGCACGGATCATTTCAGGATAGGTCATCGGATGAGCAAGTTGGATGTGCCCAAACGGCAAGTTCGGGGCGTGATGAAATCGGCTCCCATGGCCTCCTCCACTTGGTCGAGGTAAGCGTGGGCGGCCTCCAAGGTGCGGATGCCTCCTGAAATTTTAAGGCCTTTGCCGGAACCGCGCAGCACCTCCAACAGTGCGCCCACGGCTTCGTGGGTGGCCCCGACGGAAACCTTGCCGGTGGAGGTTTTGAGGAAATCAGCACCGGATTCGAGGCACCACTCCGCAGCGCGCTGTAACCGACGAGCTTCCCAAGCTGCACCCGTTTCGAGGATGACTTTGACGGTGCGCGGGCCGGCCCATTCCCGCATCAGCGGCAGGAGTTCCCGGGCCGGGCCATCGTCTCCCGCCCGGAAGGCGTCGTGTGGAAAAACGACATCCCATTCTTCCGCGGGCGCGGCGCGTTCCGCTTCCTTCGCCACGGCGTCAAGGGAGGCGGTGCCAGCAGGAAAATTCAAGACCGTGGCCAAGGCGAGGCCTTCGCGCGTGCGGTGCTCCGCCCACCAACCGACCCAGTTCAACGGAATGCAGCACGCGGCCGGCCCTCCTTCCAACGCCTCAGCCCGCTCGAGCATGCGCGCCAAATCCGACTCCTGCTCCTCGAACGTCAGGGTCGTCCAATCGCTGCACGCCAGCACCTGCCGATCGCGCAATTCCGTCATGCCAACGACAAGAACAATCCCGCAATGGTCGCGGACATGAGGTTCGACAAGGTGGCGGCAAACACCGCCTTCAAGCCAAATCGCGCAATGTCCGGCCGACGCGATGGCGCGATGCTCCCGAGTCCGCCCAGCAAAATGGCGATGCTCGACAGGTTCGCGAAGCCACAGAGTGCGAAACTGACAATGGCCTTTGTCTTTTCCGAAAGGAGCACCGCGGGGGCATCGCCGAGGTAGGGAGCGAAGTTGAGGTAGGCCACGAATTCGTTGACGATGAGTTTTTGGCCGATGAACGAACCGGCCGTTACGGCTTCTGCCCACGGCACGCCGATGAGGAAGGCGACGGGGGCGAACGCATAGCCGAGGATCCATTCCATGGACAATTCGGGGAAGCCAAACCAGCCGCCGATGCCGCCGAACAGCCCATTGAGCAGGGCGATGAGGGCCACGAAAGCGAGGAGCATGGCCCCAACGTTCAGGGCCAACTTCAATCCCGATGCCGCACCGCCTGCCGCGGCGTCGATGACGTTCACGGGGGCCTCGTCGTCGCCTTCATCGCTGTCGGCGGCGTCGAGGGATTCGCGGGGTGCATCGGTCTCAGGTTTGATGAGTTTCGCGAAGAGGAGGCCGCCTGGGGCCGCCATGAAGGAGGCTGCAATGAGGTACTCCAGCGGAACCCCCATCGAAGCGTATCCGGCGAGCACGGACCCGGCCACGGAGGCGAGGCCACCGACCATGACCGCGAAGAGCTCGGAAGCGGTCATGCGCGCGATGAAGGGCCGGACGACGAGGGGGGCTTCGGTTTGGCCTACGAAAATGTTCGCCGTCGCAGACAACGACTCCGTCCGCGAAGTGCCCAACAACTTCCGTAACCCGCCGCCGAGCAAATTGATGACCCACTGCATCACGCCGATGTAGTACAACACGGAAATCAGCGACGAGAAGAAGATGATGACCGGCAGCACGCGGAAAGCGAAAATGAAGCCGAGGCTCCCGTCGTCCGAGACGAGCCCGCCGAACATGAAGCCGATGCCGTCGTTGCCGTATTCGATGACGCGCGAAACCCCGTTGGCCGTGGCGAGCAGGGCTTGTTTGCCCCACGGAACGTACAGCACGAAGGCTCCGAAAAACAACTGGACGGCGAAGGCGCCCAAGACGGTGCGCAACCGAATGGCACGCCGGTTGTCCGACAGCAGCAGGGCCAATCCGATGAGGAAGGCCATGCCGATCAGGCTCATGATGATGCTCATGCCCGCGAAGCTAAGGCAAAGGCCGGCAATTCAACCCGCCGTCAGCGCGCGTCGCGCCCCAACCCTTTTGCGCGGAAGCTGAACGGCAAGTACTGGGCGATGCCATGCGCCACCGCGACCTCGTCTTGCCGGGCTTGCAAAATCAAGCGGATGGGTTCTGCCTGGCGAAATTCGGATTCTTGGATGACCTGCCGGCATCCGCCGCAGGGCGAAAACGCTCCCCACTCCGCTTCGCCGTCCGAAGCCACGGCGAGGGCCTTCACGGCCACACCGGGAAACTGGCTCGCCGCGTGGAACAGCGCCACCCGCTCGGCGCACAGACCGCTCGGGTAAGCCGCGTTCTCTTGGTTGTTGCCGGTGACCACTTCCCCATTTTCGAGCAAAGCGGCCGCCCCGACGCGGAAGCCGGAATACGGGGCGTAAGCGCGCTCGACAGCTTCGTGGGCTGCGCGCAGCAGGGCTTGGTCTGCACCGGGCAGCTCCTCAAAAGCCCACGCTTCGAGGGTGCAGGTGACGTTGATTTTCCGAGGCATTCATTCAGGGATTGAAAGCGGAAAGTACGAATGTGCGGGAATCAATGCACCATCGATGGACTTGATGCGGATCCAATACGTGCCGGCTCCCGCGTTCTCGGGCAGCGTCAAATCGGCATCCGACAAGAGGCACAACAAGCCGCCCGGCGTGGGCCACGTCCACGACTGCAAAACTCCGCCATCGGGCCCTTCGAGCTCCACGCGCACGGAGTTCAAGCCGTCTGCATCGAACACGTCGCCCACGAGGTTCACGGCCTCACCCGGTGCGACCACCGGCACCAAAGGCAAGTCGGCGAAGGGAACGCCGTTCAGGGAATCGAGGTTCACGGCGGACGTGAAGGGGTTCGTGACCTTGAACACGAAGGAGATCGGATCGGTGGTTTGGCCTACAGCATCCGTCAATTGCGCCCGCAACTGAAGGGTTCCCACCACCGAATCAGGCACCACCCAATGCCGCCCCACCAAAGCCTGAATGCCCGAGAGCTCCTCTTCATCCGAGAGCGGCCACGATCCCGTGCGCACCTCGAACTCCTGCTCCATCGGCACCAATTCCATCGTCGCCAAAGCCAGCTCCACATCGTCCTGAGCGTCCGCCGTGAACGTCACCACGTCCCCTGCTTCCAACTCCAACATCCCGCCTACGGACACGCCATTCACCACCACGGTCCAAACCGGCGGCAACCCATCCTCGCGAACGCAGCCCGCCAACAGCATCGCCGCAACCCCAACCATCGCACTCTTTTTCATGCCGCAAATTTCGAATAAAGCACCGAATCACCTGCATTGGTGGCCGGTCGATTACATTTACCGCATGGACAGTAAGCAAGCGATCGTGAGCAATTGGCTGCCTCGTTACACGGGGGTCGCCTTGGAAGATTTTGGGGAGTACATCTTGTTGACCAATTTCAATTCCTATGTGGAGTTGTTTGCACGGGAGCATGGGGTGCAGGTCGTGGGCCAGGACAAATCCATGCCCTCCGCGACCGCCGGCGAAGTGACCATGATCAACTTCGGCATGGGCAGTGCCAACGCGGCGACCATCATGGACTTGCTCAGCGCCATCTCTCCGAAAGCTGTGCTGTTCCTCGGCAAATGCGGCGCCTTGAAATCGAAGAATAAGCTGGGCGACCTCATTTTGCCCTTGGCGGGGATTCGCGGGGAGGGAACGTCGAACGACTACTTCCCGCCGGAAGTTCCGGCCATGCCCAGCTTTGCGTTGCAGCGTGCCGTGTCTTCGACCATTCGGGACTACAACTGCGATTACTACACGGGGTCGGTGTACACTACGAACCGCCGGGTTTGGGAACACGACGAGGAATTCAAGGCGTACCTGCGGCGCACCCGAGCCCAAGCCATCGACATGGAAACGGCTACGCTGTTTTCCGTCGGCTTCGCGAACCGGCTGCAAGTGGGCGCGCTCTTGCTCGTCAGCGACGAGCCGATGACCCCTTCCGGCGTCAAGACCGAAGCGAGCGACCGGCACGTCACCCAAAACTACGTGGAAACGCACGTGCGCATCGGCATCGACTCCATCAAGGAAATCCAGTCCGAGGGCCGTTCCATCAAGCACCTGAAGTGGAAGTGAGCCGCGAGCCCGTGCTCATTCGAAAGGCCGATGGGGATTCGGTTCCGTTTGATGAATTGAAGTTGCGGGAATCCCTGGAACGCAGCGATGCAGCGCCCCACATCATCGACGGCATCGTGCGCGAAGTGCAACAGCTCTTGGTCGACGGCATGTCCACGCGGACGATTTACCGCGAGGCCTTCAAGCGCCTGCGATCGCATTCGCGTCACTCAGCCGGCCGCTACCGGCTGAAGCGAGCACTTTTCGAACTGGGGCCGTCGGGGTACCCGTTTGAGCATTTCGTTGGGAAATTGATGGAGCACCAAGGGTTTCACGCCGAGGTGAGCGTGGTGAAGCCCGGGCGTTGCGTGTCGCATGAAATGGATGTTTGGGCAAAAGACGACAGGACCCTCCGCATCATGGAATGCAAATTCCACAGTGACGCCAAGCGGAAATCCTCCATCCAAACCGCGCTCTACGTTCAAGCCCGATTCCAGGACCTCGTGAGCAACCTGTCCGAATCGGAAGCGGACCTCCACCCCGTGAGCTATGTCGTGACGAACACGCGGTTCACCTCCGAGGCCGCGACCTATGGGCGATGCGTAGGCATGCAACTCATCGGCTGGGACCAGCCCCGAAAGGGCAACTTGAAGCAGTGGATCGATGAAAGCGGATTCCATCCGCTCACGTGTCTAAGCGGCCTGAGTCGCGCGGAAAAACGCAGCCTGCTCGACCAGGGCATCGTGCTGTGCAGCGAATTGAACACCGACTTGCTCCGGGGAGCATTCGTACCTGAAAAAAAACACCGCAAGGTGCTCGCGGAGTGCGCCTCCATCGTGGAAGCGCGTTGACCTCAGAAGTCGCTATCGGTCACCTCGATGGTGTACTCGTGCCGCCACTGAGCAGGCACCTTCCGGTCCTCAAACGACTCGATGTTCCAGGCATCCATCAACGTCCAATCCTTGCTCGTCAGCAACCCGTCCGCGTTGTAAATCAGGAGGGTGTCGATGAACGCCGCCGGCAAATCCGGATTGACGCGCCCGCCGAGCCAATCTTCCTGCCCGAGCTCCTGCCGCTCTCCTGACGGCACCGTCACCGTGTCGAGCTCCATGCCTTGGATGTAGGACGAGTGCGCGTGGATGACCGTCACGGGACCGCTCGTTTCGTTCTCAATGAAGTAAATCTGGCGGGTGTTGCCTTCGCAGCCCATCAGGGCCATAGCCACGGCGAAGGCCGGGAGCAGGAATCGGTTCATGGAAAGGGTTTGGCTACAAAACTAAAACAGGCACCGGAGGTTGCTCGCAGTGCCTGTTTTAACGATCTTCAGCGGTAGGGATCGTGCGGCTCGCCGTCATCGTCCTCTGCCGAGCAGGCCAAATCCGGGTCCGTCAAATCGTCCCCAAGCCACTCCTGCGATTCCGCAAACCGCCCCAACTCGCTCCACCCAGAAGCCGTCAACCCCGCGGACCAAACGCAGGACGAAGCCACCTCCGGTCCGACCTGCAGCCCCACGAGCTCCTCGTCGAGCAAGCGCTGCCACGTCGCGCGCACCGACTGCACCTGAGCCGGAGCCCAGGAGCGCATGACGCTCAAAGAGGCGAGGACCTGGTCGATGGAATCGAAGGGCATTTGGCCCAAAACGGCCGAGATGCCGCCCTCCGCGCGGTAAAAAATGCCGCGGTGCGCATGTCGCACAACCCACGACTTGTCCAAGAATTCAGCGATGACGCCGGGATGCCAATTGTAAACCATGCCCCGTATACGGGACACATCCCCAGCGGGTTACGCTCAGAGGTCGTCGCCGTCCGTGATCTGTTGCTCGATCATGTCCGCAGCGATGGCCGCGAGCCCGATCAGGCTCCGCAACTCCTCAGCCCCCGCGTCCGCTGGCGGCTTCACCACGTACTGGATGACGATGCCGCCATCCGGCCGTTCCACCACTTCCCATGCCCCCATCTTGTTCTCGAAGTTGTCCACGAGCAGCAGGCGCATCGTTTCCGCGGTCAGTGCGGCATCCGAGTCGGCGACCAAGGCCGGGGACATGATGGTGCGCACCTCAACGTCGTCGTAGGTGAGCGTGTTCGAGTACACGTAAACGAGTTGTGTCCGGTTGTCCGGCACCTTGACGACCAACTTGAAGTCGCCGTCGGAATCGATTTCGTAGACGAGGTCGGCTTTGTCGAGGGCTTTCTGGCATTTGCGGTCGACTTGCGGGGTGACTTGGGCCACGCCGAAGGTCGCCAATCCCAGAAAAAGGCCGGCGATCGCGGCCCGGGTGAGGTTTCGTTTTTGCATGGACGCAAGAAAGCGAAAATTGTGCAACATCAGCCGTTTCATCGCAACTTAGCGCACATGAAGTTGTACGCGTTCACGGGGGGCTTCGCCGCGGCCTTGCTGCTGGCCGGATCGGTTCAAGGCCAAATGACCCACCTCTCCTACGAGGTCGACACCTGCTTTTACGCGAACGGCGACCCCACCGGACTGTTCGACCCGGACGACAACCTCCCAGGCAACACGACGTACCGCCTTTATGCGCACTTCACGCATCCGGGCGACCAGTTGCAAGCCGTTTACGCGTTGGGATTGGGCAGCACGCTCACGAGTCCGTGGGTGTTGGATGCGCCGTGCGGATGCTTCGAGCACCCCTTCGGATCGTCCATCGGCACGGGAACGAATGCGGTGTTGTTGGATGCGTTTCCGGATTTGGCCTACGACAGTTACTTCACGATGGACGCCAACCCGGGCACGACCATCGCGGGCGGCATTCCGGTGCTCGGCGGTGCGCCCGACCTCCCCGCGGTCTGCAACACGGTCCTCGCGGACGCAGCGATGTATGTGCTCGGCGGGGTCTACGCGGGCAGTGACCTGCGCGTGCTCGTGGGCCAAATCACGACCTGCGGCCCCCTCGAATTTTCCGCCTGTTTTCAAGTGCAGCAAATCAACGGCACGCTCCAAAACTGGTGCGCCTCCGAATCCCCCGACGGGCCGCTCACCGTGGACCCGCCCTGCGCGCCGTGGGCCACCTTCAACACCGAACTGATCATCGACGCGGGAGCGAACCCCGTGGAGGCCGCAATCCCTTGGGCCTCAGCTTGGCCCGTTGAGGTCGAGTTGTTCGATGCCGAGACCGGCCTGGCGGTCGACACGCTGTTCGCGGATTCGGTGTGCTCCCCCGATCCAGGAACGTACTATGCGGCCTTGAAGGACGCCAACACCTGCCGCGACACCACTCCCGTCTTTTGCATCCCCCAACCGTTCTACACGTGCGAAGGCAACTGCATCGACGACACGGACGGCGACGGCGTGTGCGACCCGCTTGAGGTGCCCGGGTGCTTCGATCCCGAGGCCTGCAACTTCGAACCGGCGGCCACCGACTTGGTTCCGTGCGAATTTCCAGACCCTGGGTACGATTGCAGCGGGGATTGTTTGGCCGATGGCGACGGGGACGGCATCTGCGACCCGTTCGAAATTCCCGGCTGCATGGGCCTGTACGCCTGCAACTACAACCCCGAAGCCACCGACGACGACGGCTCGTGCACCTACCTCCCGACCTATTCCATTTCCGGCCCCACCCAGACCGTGGACAACCTGCCCACGGCTTACTCCTATCCCGGCGATGCGGCCAGCAACTGCTTTTGGACCGTGGAGGGCGGTGCTGCTGTGAGCGGCCAAGGCAACACCACAATCGAAGTGATCTGGCCGACCTCCGGGCTCTACGAGCTGGTCGTTCAAGAATACGCGGACACGTGCACTTCAGCCCCCGTTTCCTTGACGGTGGAAGTCGGCGTCAACCGAATTGAAAGCATCGACCCGACGAACTTGATCATCGTCCACGGGGAAGCACGGGCAGGGACTGCGGGAACCTTGTACCTGTGGGACGCAAGCGGAAGGCTGCTGCTTGAGGCGCCCATGCAACCTGGAAACACGGTGCCCTTGCCGCAGTCGGGATCGGGCATTGCTGTTTTTAAAAAACAGAGCGGAGGTCTGCAACAACTGCATTGGTCAATCCGCTGATGGACAGGCACCCCAAGGCCGTTATTTCTTAAAAAAGGAATTGAACAACCTCCTGCCTTTTCTGCGTGTTTTGACGAGAAAAACATTTTATCATCGTTTTATTGATTCAAATCAGTTAAAACTGAAGGAGTGGTCGTAATTTTGCCCACCAGTTTTTCACTTGTGCGAAGATTCTTACTCGTTTTAGCAGCATGCTTGCTGTTCATGGCGGCCAGCGTAGCCCAGGTTCCCGTGTGCTGAATGCCAGGGGATTCAGCGTCCTTTCCCTCGCGGAATCCGTAACTTCGAGGCCATGGAACGCGAACCGGATGCATTGATCCTGGAAGGAGGAAGCTTGAGGAGCTCCTTCAGTGCTGGCATTCTGGATGTTTTTTTGGCCTTCGACTACCGTCCATTTAAACGCATCATCGGAGTTTCCAGTGGCGCCATGGCGCTGTCGTTCTACGCCGCCAATCAGCCGCGCGCCTTCATCTCCATCGCGCGCAACCTCGTGGGTGACCCGGGGTTCATCGACTTCAAGTCCGCATTTTCCGCCCAGGGAATCATGAACCTCGAGTACCTTCAGAAATACGCGAATCGCCACTTCCCACTCGATGAGCCCGAAGCGGAGCGGCGGTTTTCCGAAGCCGACCTGCGCGTCGTGGCGACTCATTTTGAGGAGGGCACTCCCATTTACCTCCGGCCGCGACCAGGCACTTGGCAACGGTACCTGCTCGCATCGGCCACCTTGCCCTTCGTCACCCGAGGCAAGGTCCAAGTCGAAGGCACGTGGATGTTCGATGGCGGGTATGCGGACCCGATTCCAGTGCGCGAAGCCACGAAGCGCGGGAGCCAATTCCCGCTCATCATCCGAACCCGGCCCGCAGCGGCCCGCGTGGACCAGTCCTACCTCGACTGGTTCGGGGTGTATTGGCACCGCGACCAACCGGCCCTCGCCCGATTGTTTGCCCAATGGCACGACGCCTACAATGGACTCGCGGACGAAATCGAAACCCACGTCGCGGAAGGTCACTGGATTCAACTCGCGCCACCAGAACAGCTGGCATCGGATGGATTCTCCGTCACCCGATCGGACGTGGACGCGGATTACCGGTTGGGGCTGGAGACGGGCTTGGATTATTTGCGCAGTCGGGGGTTCATCCACTGAGGCCTATTTTGGCGCCATGAAACGGTCGGTCATCTTGGGGTTGAGCGCGGTTGCTTGCTTGACCCAATGCTCCATGGAGGAGGAGGTTCCATTTTTGGGAGACCAAACCCACCACCTCGCCCACCACACGCGCCTCGCCTTCAACCCGTCCGACACGGCCCGCACCGAAGGGGACTGGCTGCGGTTCGATGCCGGCCGCGTGCTGCTGCGCCCGATCGTCGTGCCCGACCGCGCTCGACGCTGCGAAATCACCCTCGCGATGACGTTGCGGAGCGCCGGCGACCCGTGGGACAAGAGCGGTTCCGTCTTCGCATTCGCCGATGCGGAAGGACGTCGCTTCATGGAACGCCTCGCCGAAGGCCTTCAGGCCGACACCACCACCTTCGCCGGCGTCATGGCCGATGCGACCGGAACGCCGCCCCTCGAGCTGCTCCGGTTCATCACGCCGTTTGGGGCGGGGCACTTCAGCGATCATCCGAAGGCGGAATCGTGGCGACCGGTGTCCGTGGATGCGTGGGCGGATTCGGTGCACTGGCAGCGGGACGTGAGCGCGTTCCAGCCGTGGTTCGAAGCGGCGGACACGGTTTGGGTGGGGCTTTACGTGGACACGTGGACGCCGGAGGGCTACGAGGTGGATCTGGAATTGCGGTTTGAGGAATCGGATTTGGCCTGCGATCATGCGCCGACTCACCAAATCCTGCCCCTCTGGAACACCACGCGCCTCGCCCACGACCAGCGCGATTACACGGGCTTTCCCGACGGTCCGCTGCGCACGGTCCTCGCAGGCATCTCGGGCGATGTCACTTGCCACCTCATCACCACCGGCCACGGCGGCCACGAGGGCGGCGATGAATTCACGCCCCAGGTGCACCGCCTCGAGGTGGAGGGAAACCGCACGGCGGAATGGACGCCCTGGCGAACGGATTGCGGAGCGTTTCGGCGGTTCAACCCGTCAAGCGGCGTTTGGGAGGTCGAGCACGCTGGGCGAACGGAACGGCTGGCCTCCTCGGATTTGAGCCGGTCGAATTGGTGCCCGGGAAGCGATGTGCCGCCCCTCGCCTTCGACTTGGGACGGTGGGACGGAACCGCCCGTGAAGTGGCGCTCGCCATCCCGGAAGCTCAGCGCTATGGAGAAGATGCGTTCAACTTTTGGAACGTTTCCGCCTACCTACAAATCAATCCGTGACCGCAGTCACGCCCAAATCGAGGCCAATTCCGCTCATCGCGCGTTTCTGAGGAAGTCGGCTATCTTGCGCAAATCAACGGCTGCACCCCATGAGCAAGAAGCGCAAAATCGGCATCCACGCCTTATACGCCCAGGACCCCATCGAAGCCGACCGGCAGCTTTGGGGCCGGGAATCGGACCCGCAGTCTCGGCGCGGTTTTTTGAAGCAAGCCGGGCTTGCTGCGATGGGCATGGCGGTGGGCGGCCCCATCGTGTTCGCGAAGAACATGCCTGCCGGGCTCATTCCTGCCGCCTTGGCCGACCCGGCGGCGCAGCCGTTTGCACTCGAAGGGAAGCACCCGGATTTGGTCGTCCTGAACGACCAGCCTTGGAACGTGGAGACACCGGCACACTTGCTCGATGATGACCTGACGCCCGCGGACAAGTTCTTCGTGCGGAACAACGGATTGGTGCCTCCGGAATTCAATTTGGACCAGTGGACGCTGACCATCGACGGGGAAGCCGTCCCCGAACCCATCAGCTTCACGCTGAATGAGTTGAAGGAGCGGTTTACGGAGCATACGTATGCGTTGACGTTGGAATGCGGTGGCAACGGACGGGCGGAATTCAACCCGCCGGCGAAAGGCAACCAATGGACGACAGGCGCCGTCGGATGCGCTGAATGGACCGGGGTCCGCCTGCGGGACGTGCTCGAAGCGGCTGGAGTCACCTCGGCTGCCGTGTACGTGGGCTACTACGGGAAGGATTTGCACTTGACGAAAAACCCGGACAAAGTGGTCATCTCGCGTGGCATTCCGATTGCGAAGGCCATGGAAGACGAGACGCTGATCGCCTGGAAGATGAACGGGGAGGACATCCCGGTTCTGAATGGATACCCGCTGCGCTTGGTGGTGGGCGGATGGCCCGCTTCGGTTTCCGGCAAGTGGTTGACGCGGTTGAGCGTTCGGGATCGGGTCCACGATGGTCCCAAGATGGAGGCGCCCTCTTACCGAATGCCCAAGCATCCCGTGGAACCCGGAACCGAAGTCAAGGCCGAGGACATGGAGATCATCGAGAGCATGCCCGTGAAGTCGCTCATCACGTACCCGAAGACGGGGGCGATGATTCCGGAAGGCAAGCGGTTGAGCTTGCGCGGACACGCTTGGGCCGGCGATCGCTCGGTGCAGCGCGTCGAGGTCAGCATCGACTTCGGGGCCACCTGGCAGACCGCTCAACTGAAACCCGCACCCAACCGGCTGGCCTGGCAGCGCTGGACCGCGGAAGTGGGCTTTCCGGAGCCGGGATATTACGAGGTTTGGGCACGGGCAACGGACGACGCTGGGGTGTCGCAACCCATGGTGGTCCCGGGATGGAATCCGAAAGGCTACTTGAACAACGCGACGCACCGCATCGCGGTCAAAGTCACCGAATAACCCGCCCATGGATCCCAAGAACCGCGAACACCTCGACCAGGCCGTTCGCCACCTCAATCGCTTGGTGGCGGCTTCTTTGGTCATCGTTGCTGTGGCGCTGGTGAACATCATGGCGCCGGACACCGCAGAGAAATGGTGGGGCCCCAAACCGGAACGGGTCGCGCCGATGGCCGAAGCGCCGGAGGTCGTCTCCGACACGCTCATCGTGGACGGCATTCACGTGGCGTCGGGGTTGGTGGTGGACGATGGATTCATTCAGGTGAAGGCCACTTGTTTGGCCTGCCATTCATCCAAACTCGTGACGCAAAACCGCGCCACGCGCGACGGCTGGAAAAAAATGATCCGCTGGATGCAGGAGACCCAAAACCTCTGGGACCTCGGCACCAACGAAGACATCATCCTCGATTACCTCGCGAAACATTACGCGCCGGACGAAGCCGGTCGTCGCCCCAACCTCCCCTCTCCCACATGGTACGTACTCGAAGATTGATCGGAGCGGCGTTCGCCGCCTTGCTGTGGGTGGGATGCTCGGAACCGGTTGAGGAGCACCGGGGCAATCCCGATTCGTTGTGGTCCATCGAGCGCTGGAAAGCGGAAGGGGCTTCAGCGGTGCTCATCGACGTGAGCCGGGATGCATCTTATGCGGAAGGCCACTTGCCTGGCGCACACCAACTGTGGCGAACCGACATCGAGTCCACCGAATACCCATACAGCGGCATGGCGGCGTCGCGTGAACACTTGATTTCGTTGATGGATTCGATGGGCGTTGCCCCCGGGCAGCAGGTGGTCATCTACGATGGCGTGGGGGGCTGCGACGCGGCGCGGCTGTGGTGGTTGTTGAAGCTTTACGGGCACCCGAAAGTGGCGTTGCTCGACGGCGGTGCTCGGGCGTGGACCTTGGGGGGCGATGCGCTCTCGGTCCAGCCACCTGTGCCCGGTGCCTCGGCGGGATTTCAATTCGTAGGCGAACCCGACGCCTCGCTGTTGGCGAGCGTGGAAGACGTTCGGAATGCGGCGTTGGAAGGCGTGGTGCTGTTGGACACCCGAACCGATGACGAACACACGGGACGGCGCATGAAATCAGGTGCCGTGCGTGCGGGGCGCATTCCGCAAAGCCTGCACTACAATTGGGGCAATGCCGTGGATTTGAACGGAAGCGGCTGCATGAAATCGGTGGCGGATTTGGAGTGGGATTTGACCGCTGTGGGCGTTCAATTCGATGCGCCCATCATCACGTATTGCCACACCGGAGTCCGGTCCGCGCACACCACGTTCGTGCTGCGTGAACTGCTGGGCTACGAGCGCGTTGCGAACTACGACGGTTCGTGGACCGAATGGAGCCACTTCGATGACCTGCCCATCGCAGCCGACCAGCCGGTCAATCCGGCGCTTTAACGAACGGCCTTCACGCGCATCATCCGGCCGTTGACGCTCAGCTCAGTGCCTGCTTCAGCGCGCGAGTGCAGCAACGCCTGAGCGAGCGGGGAGGCGGGTGAAATGATTTGAATCCGGCCCCACGGCATTTCGATGGCTCCGAGCGCCGCTGCGATGACGACTTCGCCCGAGTCCAACTCCACCCAGCTCCCCCATTGAGCCCAATTCGTCGCATCGGGCACGGGCCGCAACACCGTTCGAAGCTGCTCCTCCGCTGAACTGACCTCGGCGGCCGCCCGCTCCATTTCCTGCTGCACCATGGCTCGACCCGTTTCGTGCTTGTCCCCGGCCGTGGATTTCCCTTCCGATTCAAGGGATTGCTGGAGCACGCTGAACCGATCACGAGCCCCTTCAAGCCGATGTTGAGCCCGCTCAAGGACCGCATCCCACACCTGTGCCTTGCGTTTCGCATCGATCATGCCGCTAACGTACGGAAATTCAGCCGTTCAGGCGGCGATTCGAAAGTGATGCGCCGTGCTTATTTTGCAGCCGTGTAGAACGCGAGGCTGCAACTGAATCGACCCGCATCGCGTTATGGTATTGACTTCCAACCTGAACCGCCTTCTCATCATGAACCTCCGCATCTTGCTCGGCCTCCTGTTCCTGCTTCCGTTGGGAGTTTGGGGCCAAACCGTCACCACGTTCAACTACACCGGCGGCGTCCAAACGTACACCGTTCCCGCCTGTGTGAGTTCCTTGGAAGTGACGGCGAAAGGAGGAAAAGGCGGAGGCGCTGGCGGAGCAAACGGCGCGACGGTCACTGCGACCTTGGATGTTGTACCGGGTCAGGTCCTTGAAATCCGCGTGGGAGGACAGGGCAGCTGCCCGAATGGCGGTTACAACGGTGGAGGCAACGGCAACGCGGCGAATGGCACCGCGGCGGCTTCATGCGGTGGCGGCGGTGCCACCGACATCCGCGTGGCGCCCTACAACATGAACAACCGGCTCATCGTGGCTTCTGGCGGTGGCGGGATGGGCGGAGGAACGTCGGACGCCGCAGGGGGCATCGGAGGTTGCGCCACGGGTTCTCCTGGGGCGGATACGTTTGGGGACGGCGGCGGCGCGGGCACTGCGAGTTCTGGAGGAGCGGGAGGCGCTCCTTGGACGGCAAGCGGCAACTCAGGAGCTGCTGGGGCACTGGGAGTGGGTGGAGCGGGCGGGACCGACCCGTGCTATAACGCGGCTCCCGGTGCAGGCGGCGGCGGCGGGTATTACGGCGGAGGAGGCGGTGGAAGCGACTGCTTCAGTGGGGGCTCCATCGGTGGCGGTGGCGGCGGCGGCGGATCGAGTTTGACGCCCGCGGGCGGCACGTGCACGGCGGGAAATTCCACCGGTGCAGGGTCCCTCACCATCACCACGGTGGGCGGATTGGCCTTGTCCACCAACCCCGGATTCCCCATCCTGTGCGCAGGAGATACGCTGGATTTGGTGGTTTCCGGGGCGGATGCGTACGTGTGGCCCAGTGACCCCAGCATCGTTTTCGCTGACGGCCCCAACGCCTCGCTGGCGCCAACAGAAACCACGATTTACACCGTGTACGCGAGCTCGCCGGAGTGCGCGGACTCAATCGACATCACCGTAAACGTGACGCCCTTTCCAAACCTGCAAATCAACCCCCCGGTGGCTGCTGCGTGCGATTTGGAGTCGGTGGTGTTGACGGCTTCGGGCTGCAATTTTTACCAATGGTCGCCCCCGCAAGGACTGAACAACATTGTGGGCCCGGTGGTCACCGCCAGCCCCAATTCCACCACAACGTACACCGTAACGGGCATCGTCCCCGGGTGCACGGTCACCGAAACCGTGACGGTGGCGCTGGAGGTGTTGAATGAGCAGGAGGCCTTTTTCTGCGAGGGTGAGACGTATACCTTGCCCGATGGGGTGGTGACCGACGAGCCGGGAGCCTACGAATTCGTGTACACGGCAGCGGCGGGATGCGACAGCATTTTGACGGTCCAATTGCAAGCCACGCCGGATTACGATTTGACCTTCGAGGCCTACGCCTGCGGCAACGAAGGCTATGTGCTGCCCGATGGCTCCACCACCTTCACCAGCGGCACCTACACCATGACGGTACCCACTGCCTTTGCGGGATGCGACAGCACCGTCACCACGGTGTTGGAGGTGATTCCGGCCCTGGGTTCCTCCCAGGCGTTCGCGGTGTGCGCAGGCGAGAGCATTGTGCTGCCCGATGGGGAGGTGGTGAACGAGACCGGCACGTACTCCACCGTACTGACATCGGTCGTCAGCGGGTGCGACAGCACGATCACGACGGAAGTGGTCATCAACGAGGTGTACGATTTGAACCTCGACATCAACGCGTGCGACGACAGCCCGTATTCCCTACCCGACGGCAGCGTGACGTTGAATTCAGGGGTGTTTGCGTTCGATTTGACCTCGTCCGCCGGATGCGACAGCGCGGTCGTGCTCGACATCACCTTCACGCCTGCGTATGACTTGAATTTCTACCCGGAAATCTGCCAAGGGGAAACCTACACCCTGCCCGACGGCGTGGTGGTCACGAATTCCGGCCTTTACGTGGACGAATTCACCACCGTCGCGGGGTGCGACAGCACGATCACGACGCAACTCATTGTGCATCCGCTGCCGGCCATTGGTTTGGACGTCGCTGACAGTTACTGTGCCTACGATGAGACCGTTGCGCTGGCCCCCACTCCAACGGGCGGCTCCTTGACCGGTGCGACCGTGAACGGATTGAACCTCAATCACGTGGGCGTGAATCCAGGAACGTATGAAGTGACGTACACCTTCACCGACGACGAGGGGTGCACGGGCACGTCCACGGCGACGTATGTCCTTGCAGCTCCGGTCAACCCGGGGTACGAGTGGTCGGTGCTGTGCAACCGCTTGGATTTGGTCTCGACCACGCCGGATCCGTCGGAATCGCTGGCGTATGGATGGTACGTCGACGGAGTGCAGATCGGTGAGCAGACCACCGCCGGGCACTACTACACTTCGGGTGGCGATTTCGAAGTGGGGCTGACGGTGGTGGACGCTTACGGCTGCACGTATTCATTGGACCAAATCCTCGATCTCCCTTCCGACTTCGACCTCTCCGGCTTCCAAATCCCGAACATCATCACCCCCAACGACGACAGCATGAACGATTACGTCGTGCTTGGTGGAACGTCGGGCAGCTGCCTGAAGTACGAGCTCACCATCTTCAACCGGTGGGGAGAACGGGTGTACACGATGAGCCACAACACCGCGCCGTTTGCGGGCCTCGATGAATCGGGCAAGCCGCTCGGAGAAGGGGTCTACTTCTACACGTTCGAAGCAGAGCGGTACCCGTGCGCCAACACCCCGGAATTGCGGGACTGGTGCTCAGGAACCATCCAAGTGCTGCGCGACTGACCCTCAGCGCAGCAGGGTGAACGTGCCTTGCACGGTGTCCAAACCGGGGATGGTCAGGATGTAGAAATACGTGCCCGCGGCTTGGTCCACGCCCTTCCAACCATTGTTGTAATTCGTGGCGCGGTGGACTTCGGTGCCCCAGCGGTCGTAAATGACCAACTCGTTGCCGGGGAAGCCCTCGAGGTTCGAGAACACCAGCGCGTCGTTCATGCCGTCCTCATTGGGCGTGATGACGTTGAACACTTCGATTTCGCACGGCTCCACGGCCAGGGTCGCGGTCTGCTCATCGCCACACAGACCGGGCAGCGTGTACGTCACGTCGATCAGGCCCAAGCCGGCCTGCTGCAGATCGATGACGCCGTCCTGGTCGATGCAACCGCCGCACGAGGCGGACCAAATGCCGTTTTGGATGGAACTGCCGGCTTCCACGGACTCGGACGCGATGCAGATTTCGTCCGTCAGGATGATGGAAGCGTCGAGCTGCGGCATCACCTCGATGGTGATTTGGTCTGAATCCGTGCAAATGTCATTGATGACGTACGTGACCGTATACGTGCCCAAGGTGATGTCCAAATCGATGGCCCCCGG
>CAYMHW010000019.1:20850-30263 GCA_964390365.1 uncultured Comamonadaceae bacterium
CCAAATCGATGGCCCCCGGCTCGTTCGCCGAGAACACCCCCGAGTTCGCGTTGGTGATGCACTCCGGGCACGCCTCCGAACTCCAAACGCCCGTTACGCCGGTGGTGTACTCGTCCGGAATGCCCAAATCGAAAAGGAAATCGAAGTTGAACACGCTGCCTTCACACAGATCGGGAACGGTCTCCACCGTGCCTTCCAACACGGGCAGCACCTCGAGCACCCAGTTCGCCGTGTCCGAGCACTGGCCATCGCTCACCGCGTACATGATGGCCACATCGCCGTAGCCGGCCGCGGGCGGTGCAAACAGCCCCGCGTCGGTCAAACACCCCCCGCAGTCAGCGGTCCACTCCCCGCCTGGCGCATCCGTGTTGAACTGGAATTCCTCCGTGCCCGCGCACAACGAGGGCGGCACGTTATCGGCCGAAATGCCCACGCCCGGAATGACGTTCACCTCCACGGTGCTGTCCACCGGACAGAAGGACTCGGGAGTGAACGTCACTTCATACGTCCCCGTGGATCCCGCCGTGGGCTCAAACAACCCGCTCGGTTCCATGCAGCCCCCACAGTCCGCCACGGACCACGTGCCGGGCATGTCCGCGAGCATCTGAACTTCCGAACCCTCGCAGACTGTAAAGGGCCCCGTTACCGTTCCCGAAGTCGGCTCCGAAACGCCGATGACGATGGTGGTGTCCCCCGGGCAGGCCCCCACCGTGGTGAAGGTCAAGGTGTTTTCGCCCAAGGCCGCGTTGTTCGAATTGAAGTAACCGTTGTTTGCGAGGCAGTTTCCGCAGTCGCTGGTCCAAATCCCGAACGCAGGAACCGGGTTGATGTCGAACACATCCCCCACGCACATGCTCAACGGCGGGTCGTTCAATTGCGGATGCGGGTTCGCGATGATGGTCAGGTTCATCTGGTCCACATCGGCGAAGCACGAGCCGTCCAACGTGTGGGTCACCGAAAGGAAGCCCGGGCCCGCAAGGAGCGGATCGAGCGTCAACGTTTCGGGATCGAAACACCCGTTGCAATCAATCTCCCATGTACCGGAGCCCTCAAGCGGAGTGAGCTGGATCGGACCGCCTTCCACGCAGATGGGCGCCGGGTAGGTGAAGGCCGCGTCGACGTCACTGACCGCGACGATTTCGACCTCATCGGACACGATTTGAACGTAATCGTCCTCGGCGGGCTCAGGGCCCGTGTAATCGTCCACACAAAACGTCACCTCATCTTCACTTCCAGATTCCAGGGTGAACGGCCCATAAACGCCACCATCGGGCCCCGTGAAGGTCAGCTCCGTCCCCCAACCGTCCCCGCCGGCGTCCTGCATCATCAGGGTGTAACAGCCATTTTGGAGGCAGATGTCGTCGCTGAATGGGGCGCCCTCCTGGTAAAGGACCGCACCGGCGTCGCTCATGAGCACCCAGTCGATTTGGTTGTTTTGGCTGAACGAACCGGAGGTGGGCAAGCTGACATCGAATTCTGTGCAGAACGTGCCTTGGGGCAATTGGCTGAACCAACCGGTGACCGTGGTGGTCGAGGACGTGCAAAATGGCAAGGTGTCCCCGATGCCGAGGAGTTCGCCGGCTTCGTACCAAAGCGTGGTGCCGTCCACCACTTCACTCGACGAGAAGCGAAACGCAACGTTGCTCGCGTTCCAATTGCCGGTGTTGTAACCGGGGGCCGGAATGCCAACGGTGCCGTCGATGTTTTGGATGCCCATGGTGGCGTTGCCCCACGAGCACGTTTGGCGGTTCGCGAGGTACAACTCGATGACGTTGGTGCCTTCGTAGAGGACGGCTTGAGCCGAAACTTGCTGGCTCGTGCAACTGAACTGACAGATGCTGTTCCAGCTGACGACGAACTGGCGGCATGGGGCCGTTCCGAAGGTGCCGTAGCGCACATCGCCGCATACGCTCGGGTTCAAATCGCTGTGCACGGCCAGTACGGCGTTCAACGGTGAATTCGCGTTGGGAATCGGACCTGCAGGGTTATAACCTGCCGTCTCGCCCAACGTAAAGGAGAACCACCCGTTGCTGCTGATGCGGCACTGGGTGTAGTCGTTTCCGAAGAAGTTGAAGGTGAAGCCGAGGGGAATGGTGCCGCTGTACACGTCATCGCCGGTGGCAATGGCGACGCTGCCCGCGTTGTAGGCAAACGGCGGATCGTAAGGAATCACGTCCACGTCGTATTCTGCCCCCCCACCTGAGGCTACCGAGGCGATGCCCGGTGCGGTAAGGGTCAGGCAGCTGTCCTCGCAGGTAACCTCGATGTCTTCGCCCAAATCGAACGAGCCAAACGTCGCACATTGCCCGGCAATCTCCGAGGTTCCGAGCACCATCATTCCAGCACATGCAGCGGCTGCTGCGAAGTTTCGAATTCGCTTCATGTTGTCAAATCGTTTGGTCCAAACCCCTTACGCGAGTGGGAAGGTAAGTTGAACGCGAGAAATCTCCACACGCCGTCATCAGGACGCGCAACGTTATGCAGCCGTTGCACGCGCGCCTTGGGTGCAACCTTTTTGAGTGGCGCGGGTCTACTCGAGGATGGATGAACCGCACCGCAGCCTGCACATCGCCCCTACCGCGGGTCAAGCGGTTAGGCCCACGACGTACCTTCGTGGGATGCGCTGCAGGAATGGATTTCGGGGGTTGGCTCTGGTGCTGAGCTTGTGCTGGGCATTGGGGGCTTGGGGCCAAACCGATACGGAGTTTTGGTTCGTGGCGCCCGAGGTGTGGGCAGGGCACGGCGACTCCCCCATCGTGCTGCGGTTTGCCACGCTCGGAACGCCCGCGACCATCACCGTGGAGCAGCCGGCAAATGCGGCCTTTCCGACCCAAACCTTGAACGTGGCCGCCAACTCAGCCGCGACGTTGGACTTGACGCCTTGGATGAATCAGGTGGAGAACAAACCGGTGAACGCGGTGTTGGATTTGGGCTTGCACATCACCGCCACCTCGGAAATCACCGCCTATTACGAGGTCAACCACAACCTCAATCCCGACATTTTCACGCTCAAGGGCAGCGCGGCGCTCGGAACGGAATTTTACACGCCCTTTCAAACCTTCCTGAACAACAACTACAACGAGTCGAAAGCGGGCCTCGACCTCGTGGCGACGGAGGACAACACGACCATCACCATCACGCCGTCCACGGCACTGGTGGGGCACCCGGCGGGCGTTGCATTCGACATCGTCTTGGACGCGGGGCAAACCTATTCGCTGCGGGCCGCGAGCACCGCCGCCGCCCAGCATCCGGCCGGGACGCACATCGTGAGCTCGGCCCCCATCGCGGTGACGATGAGCGACGATTCGATTGTGGGGGCGCCGTTTGGGGGGACCTGCTTCGATTTGTTCGGCGACCAGCTCATTCCGGTGTCGGTGGCCGGCATGGAGCACATTGCGGTGAAAGGGCCTGACCTCGACGGACCGGATAAGATCTTCATCCTCGCCACCGAAGACGGCACCGAAGTCCAAGTGAACGGCGTGGTCTTCGCGACCCTCAACGCCGGGGAAACGTTCACGCATTCGCTGCTGGCCGATGTGGCGTATTACGTCACCTCCGCTCCGGCCATGGTGCTGCACATGACGGGCGTGGACTGCGAAGTCGCCGGCGCGGTGTTGCCTCCGTTGGTTTGCACCGGGTCGGATGAAGTGGCTTTCGTTCGTTCCACGAATCAGGATTTCGCCATCACGCTCATTGTTCAGGCTGGCGCCGAGGGCGGGTTTGCGTTCAACGGCAACCCGATTTGGATTCCCGCGGCGAGCTTCACCCCCATTGCGCCGACCGGGGGCAATTGGCTGTTTGCCCAAATCACGGCCACGGGCTTCGTGCCCGCCTTGGCCTCCTCCCGGGTCACCAATTCGTTGGGGCGCTTTCATTTGGGCACCATCAACGGCATGTCCGGCAGCTACGCCCGCTACGGCTTTTTCAGCGATTTCCGAACGTACCACCACACCACGTCCGTGGACGACGACGACGTGTGCGCAGGCGAAACCGTGATGGTCTCTGCGGAGCCCATCATCGGCGGCACCTACGAATGGACCGGGCCGGGAGCCTTTGAAGCGACTGGGGAGCAGATCGAACTCGGGCCCCTTTCTTTAGCCGATGCGGGCGAATACGTGGTGACGGGCATGGCGGGCGATTGCCCAATCGAAGCCGACACGCTCGTGCTGGTCGTCAATCCAGGACCCGACGCACCGACGTTGGATACGCCCGATCCGTGGTGCGAAGGAACGGTGGCGGAATTGGTGGCTTCTGGACCGGGAGAAACGTGGGCTTGGACGGGGCCAAGCGGTCCGTTGGGCAACGTCGACGCAACCGTGGAAGTGTCGGAACCGGGGACCTACAGCGTGACGACTTCCATCGCCGGGTGCACGTCGGAGCCGGCCACTTGGGAGGGGGCGTTCAGTCCGACTTACGCGGTTCAACTCCCGGATGACGGAGGGTCGGTGTGCGAAGGAGCGGACTGGGAAGTGGCGCCTGTGGGGCTGCCGGCCGGGGATTGGGAGTGGACGACGCCGGCGGGAGAGGCGCTGAGTGGGGCGACGTTGGCGTGGCCTGGGGTGGCCGAGGCGGATGCCGGGTGGTACGTGCTGTCGGGTGTGGTGGACGGGTGTCCGGCCGAGTCGGATTCCGTGCAGCTGTCGGTCCAAATCCCCGCTCCCCTCTCCCCCGACGTTCCCGCCACCGCTTGCACGGGCGAGGCGGCCTTCCCGCTTGTGGTGGACGATCCGTGGGGCGGCGTTTGGTCGGCCTCGTGCGGCGCGTGTGTGAACGGGAGCGATTTCGTTCCGGCCCTCGCGGGACCGGGCGCGGTGACGTTCACGTACACTTCAGCGGGTGCGTGCAGCTTGGAGGCCTCCGCTTCCTTGGAGGTGTTGGAGACGCCCGACGCGAGCTTCGGGGCGCCATTCAGCGCGTGTTTGGGCACGGGCGAGGTCGTGTTGGAGCCAGAGGTCGCGGGCGGATCGTGGTCGGCAGATTGTGGCGGGTGCTTGGGAGCCGATGGGGTTTTTGATACGGGCGTGGCGGGGGAAGGGATTTGGTCCATCACCTACGCCATCGGCGGCACCTGCCCCAACGAGGGCACGGGCACCTTCGAAGTGACGCCCAACCTTTCCAGCGCATTTGACGCGCCCGAAACGGCCTGCTTGAACGACGACCCCGTGGCCTTCGCTCCCGAAAATGTCGGCGGCATGTGGACCGCGGATTGCGGTGGGTGCTGGGCGGGCAATGGCACCTTGAACGTGGCAGCAGCAGGTCCGGGGCAGGTCGAAATCACCTACACCTTACCCGGCGTCTGCGGAACCTCCACCAGCGCATCACTCGAAGTGCTTTCCCTCCCCGACGCGGGATTCAGCTGGACGCCCTCGACGGGTTGCGCGCCGTTGTGGGTGGATTTTGAGCCGTCCGCAACGAGCGGTTCAGTGGCGTGTTCGTGGGGCTTTGCCGGACCGGAGAATGCCACATCGAACTGGGGATGCGGAAGCGGGGCCCATGTGTTCAGCGTGCCGGGGTGCTACGATGTGAGCCACGCAGTCATCGACGACAACGGCTGCCAAAACACCTTCCACGTCAGCAACGCCGTGTGCGTCAGCGCTCCCCCTTCGGCCGAATTCACCTGGTCTCCCTACTTCCCCGAGTGGTCCGATCAGCAGGTAACGCTCGAGGCGCTGGAACAGGACGTGGAATGGACCTGGACGGTGAACGGGTTGTTGCTGGGAACGGAATCCACGGCGGCACTGGTTCCTGCCGAAGTCGACGCATCGCCATGGAACTTGTGCCTGACCACCACGGACTCGGCATTTTGTTCGGCAACGGAATGCATCGCCCTGGATCCCGGGACGGGGTTGTCCGTTTACGCACCGAACGCTTTCACGCCCGACGAAGACGGCAAGAACGAAGCGTGGCGGCTTGTGGTGGGAGACGACGTGGTGGAACTGGAGGTCACCGTCTGGGACCGCTGGGGCATGGAGGTGTTCCGGTCCGCTGCGATTGAGCATTGGTGGGACGGCCGCGTGCAAGGGGGAACGCATTTTGCGCCCAACGACGTGTACGTTTGGCAAGCCATCGTTCGGGATGCTCGGGGACATGCGCGGACGGCATCCGGTCACGTGACCCTCATCCGCTGACGGAATCGCCGTACAACAGGATGAGTTCGAGGCGGGATTCGGTTTCCATCCAGTGGTCGGTGTGCGGTGGAATGGAACACGCGCTCCCCGGCCCGACGCGCTGGCGAATCGCACCGTAGACGATCCACCCCTCACCGCTCAACACCCGAACGTGTTCCCAGCGGTCGTGTTGGTGCGCGCGGCCATTGCGCTCAAATTCCAACCATTCGGCGATGGGCTCCCCCTGCCGTTCAGCCAGGACGCGCAGGCGACCAAAGGAAGTTTCGCGAAGCGGAGCCGATTCCATAGGGCTAAATTAGGCGAGATGAACCGTCTGCTCCTCTTCGCTTTGATGTTTTGCGCGTGTGAAGGACCGCCAAAACCCGGCTTCGATCTGGAATTCGGCGTCATTCAACCGGACACGCTTGTCATCGAGTGGGCAGGAACGCCGGGATCCTTCGTGGTTTCTCCTTTGTCCACGGATTCGCTCTACGGAAAGGTGGGCCTGGAATGCCCGACCGTGGAATTCGGAGAATGGCGGGAAACACCGGCCTCTCGCCCATCCTGGGACGAATACGCGGAAGGATTCGTACATTTCGTGCTGGTGCCGACCCGATGGAAGGTTCCATTGGATCGCCTGCCGAATGGGGACTTTGAAGCGGAGGCTGAATTGTTTTTCGTGTGGGGCCCGCTTGCATTCCCTATTCGACATCCTTGACCCTTCAGAGAAGCAACGGGGCGTTGGCAGTGTCTGCCAGCGAAACGAAGCGCCCGAACTGACTGCCATCCTTGTTTGTTAAGGATATGTTTCCTATATTAAGGAATTGTTAACTAACGCCGTGGTACATGGTTTTACTTGATTGGATTTGGGTCGCCTTGGTGGCCGCAACAACAGCAGGCTCCATCACCTACGGATGGATTGCCGCGCGCAAAGAGCGACAATCGGAAATCCAACGGCTGCAGGCGGAAGTGGAGCGCCAACGGGCAAAAAAGAGGTTCTGGAAAGCCAAAGCGAAAGACGACAAAGGACTGCACCCCGATGCCGGTCGGAGGCAAATGTCTTCACACCGCACCCTCGCCTTGCACGCCTCGGGCTCAAGCGCGAGTTAATCCACTGTGTGGCCGTGGTGGTGGTGGCCGTGGCGCCGCTGAGGCAGCACTTCCTTTCCTCCGAGCGGAACCCCCAAGTGCACGCCCAACTCCATTTGCTGCTGGCCGGGCTCGAACGCCCATTCCATGAACGGACCGATGGCCATGCCGTGCCAATGGAAGTCTTGGTAAGCCTCCAAGTGAACCGCGGGATCCCAAGGACCGTGGGTGGCGTGAAACAATCCGGGGGCGAGTACCAAGTGGGTGTACGGATGGGGCGACCACTGGATCAGGGCCATGAACGATGTGTGTTCGTGGTCGGCGAGGACGTATTCCACATCCGCCCCGAGGCCGAGCGTTGTCCGGCCCAAATGGTGGACATAGTGCGCGTGGATCGCCGTACCGGGAGCCTCATCTTCCGTCATCGCAAAAACCGGCGCCACCCCGATGCCCACTTCATCCACGTGATAAGTCGCCGCATGGTGCTCTTGAGCCCAAGTGCTGACGGCCACCGCCATCACTCCCGCAGATATCAGCATTCCCCGCATGCGTGCAAAACACGGCCCTTTCCTCCATGTGCACCACGACCCAAGTCACAGAGGGGTACGATCAGGCGCTGCGCTGATTCACACTCCGAAACCGGTTGACCTCGGCGCCGCGCGCGGAGCGGTGTTTGGTCGACCGGCCTTTCACGCGTTTGCGCCAGAGCTCGAAGCTGCTCCGTTTTAGGGTTTGGCGCATCAACGCGCGCACCTCATTCTCCTTCAGGCCAAATTGCACCTCAATCGCCTCAAACGGCGTGCGGTCCTCCCATGCCATCTCCACGATGCGATCGCGGTCCTGATCGGTCAACTCCTTGCGCATGGTAGCAAAACAACCGCAGGCCCGCTTCGGTTTCGGCGGCGCGATTCGGTAGCTTCGCGGCATGAAAGTCGCCGTCATCGGCGGCGGTGCGGCCGGATTCTTCGCGGCCATCTCCGCAGCCGAACACCACCCCCATGCCTCCGTCGCGTTGTTCGAGCAGTCGAACAAGTTCCTCGCGAAAGTGGCGATCTCGGGAGGCGGACGGTGCAACGTCACGCACGACTGCCCTTCTCCCAGTGTGTTGGCGCAGCACTACCCCCGAGGCGGTTCGTTCCTAAAAAAGTCCTTCAAGCACTTCCAAGTTCGGGACACGATCGCTTGGTTCGAAAGCCGTGGCGTTCCGCTGAAAATCGAATCGGACGGAAGGATGTTCCCGACCAGCGACGACTCCTCCTCCATCACGACGTGCCTGCACGACGCGGCGCAACGGGCAGGCGTTTCCTTGAAATTGCGCACCCCGATTCGGTCGCTTGAGCCGGTGGACGGGGGCTGGTCGGTGAATGGCGAGCGCTTCGATCGGGTCATCGTCGCCACGGGGGGAAGCCCCAAGCGGTCGGGGTTGGAGTGGCTGGAGGCGCTCGGTCATGCGATTGCCGACCCGGTGCCGTCGCTCTTCACGTTCAACATTCCCGACCGCGCGCTCAATGGCCTGATGGGATTGGTGGCGCCGAATGCCTTGGTCCGCATTCAGGGGCAGAAGCGGCCGCAGTCGGGCCCTGTGCTGATTACGCATTGGGGATTGAGCGGGCCGGCGGTGCTGAAGTTGTCGGCGTGGGAGGCGCGCACGCTCGCGGACCTGAATTACCAGTTCGCGGTGCAGGTGAATTGGGTGGGTGAGCCCAACGAGGAGGTGGCGGGCGCGCGGTTGGATGAGGTCCGGCAGCTGCAGGGCAAGAAGCGGATGGTGAACGCTTGCCCGTTTGATTTGCCGCGGAATTTGTGGGGCCATTTGCTGGACCAAACCGGGATTGGGCGCGAAATGATTTGGTCCGAGCTCGGCAAAAAAAGCCGCAACCAACTGCTCAACGCCCTGCTGAACGACGTGCATGCGGTGCGCGGCAAGACCACCTTCAAGGAAGAATTCGTCACCTGCGGGGGCGTGGCGCTTTCCGACGTGCACCCCACCACGCTCGAGAGCCGGCGCGCCCCGGGGCTCTATTTCGCGGGCGAAGTGCTCGACCTCGACGGGGTGACGGGCGGTTTCAATTTCCAAGCGGCGTGGACCACGGGGTTCCTCGCCGGTCAACTCAACTCCGCGGGCCGCTGACCAAGGCCTCGGCGAGCTCCAAGGCGTCCACGGGCCAAAACATGGCCGGCCGCGGCTGCATGACCCCTTCCCTTCCGACATCCGGA